>JASFLF010000184.1:0-6786 GCA_050118235.1 Gammaproteobacteria bacterium
ATCTTCGCGAATCAACACCCGCTTTCCTGCTAAATCCAAATCGGTCATTTTAATTACAGACATGGTGTAACTCCTATTTAATTCCTAAATGAATAATGATTTATAAAATTTATTTGGTAAACCAACCAGCAAACTAACGTGACATGTCCGGGATACTATGCCGTGCATGCATTGGTTTCGAACATTGGTTTAACAAATAATTTTTATGGTGGATGACCTGATTTATTCGTATTTAGTTTAAACGTGCAGGGTGGGCAATGCCCACCCTGCACGCACAGTCTACTGCCTACTTAACTTACTTACTTGGCAACATGCTGAACCAAGCGCAACATATTGGCTGTGTATCCGTACTCGTTGTCGTACCAAGATACCACTTTAACGAAGGTATCATCCAACGCGATGCCAGCCCCTGAGTCGAAGATGGAAGAAAAACCACATCCGCGGAAATCGGTGGAAACCACTTTCTCGTCGGTGTAGCTCAAAGTTTTGCTGATATCGCCAGACTCGGAAGCGGCCTTCATTGCCTTGCAGATATCTTCGTACTTGGCAGGCTTTTCCAACTCTACGGTCAAGTCAACCACTGACACATCAGAAGTGGGCACTCGGAAGGCCATACCGGTCAGCTTGCCGTTCAACTCAGGCAATACTTTACCCACGGCTTTGGCCGCGCCAGTGGAAGAAGGAATGATGTTTTCCAGAATACCGCGGCCACCGCGCCAGTCTTTCATGGAAGGCCCGTCAACGGTTTTTTGGGTTGCCGTCGCGGCATGCACAGTAGACATCAAACCACGCTTGATGCCCCAATTGTCGTGCAGTACTTTGGCGATAGGCGCCAAACAGTTAGTGGTACAGGAAGCTGCAGAAACGATAGCCTGACCGGCATAGGTTTCGTGGTTCACGCCGTAGACAAACATGGGCGTGGCGTCTTTGGAAGGCGCGCTTTGCACAACTTTCTTGGCGCCTGCATCTATGTGTTTCTGGCAAGTCTCTTCGGTTAGGAAAAAACCGGTACATTCAATCACCAGCTCAGCGCCTACATCACCCCATTTCAAGTTGGCGGGATCACGCTCGGCGGTCAGGCGGATAGACTTGCCGTTGACGATCATGGTGTTGCCGTCCACGGAAATCTCGCCGTCGAAGTTACCGTGCACGGAGTCGTACTTCAACATATAGGCCAAATAGTCCGGCTCCAGCAAGTCGTTGATTGCGACGACTTCGATGTCTTTGAAATCTCGAGCAATTGCACGAAAAGCCATACGGCCGATGCGGCCAAAACCATTAATACCGACTTTGATAGTCATTCTCTCTCTCCAAAAGTTATTAAACAAACTGGGACTGAAAACAGTGCAATTAAAAGTTTATAAAACCTCTTCCACTGCTTTCACAACGGCATCTGTAGTGATGCCAAAGTATTCGTACAGTTTGGCGATCGGTGCGGATTCGCCAAAGCGATCAATACCGACCACTTTACCGTCCAGACCGACGAACTTACGCCAATAGTCAGTCACACCGGCTTCGATGGCCACGCGGGCACGTACGGCAGCCGGCAAAACAGATTCTTGATAGGCTTCGTCTTGGGCTTCAAATACGTCCACTGAAGGCATGGATACCACGCGCACTTTCTTACCTTTTTCGTTGAGCTGCTTGGCGGCGTCCATAGCAATAGCCAATTCGGAACCGGTCGCTATAACAATGGCATCGGGTGTACCACCGGCGTCCAACATCACATATGCACCTTTGCGAATGGCGTCGATTTGTTCTTTGGTGCGCTCCTGAAACGGTAGATCTTGCCGGCTGAGAATCAAACTGCTTGGTCCGGTTTTGCGTTCAATGGCCGCTTTCCAGGCTACGGCGGACTCCACGGTATCAGCCGGGCGCCACAGCGACATATTCGGCATCAGGCGTAACGTGGATGTTTGCTCCACCGGCTGGTGAGTGGGACCGTCTTCACCGAGACCGACCGAGTCGTGGGTGAACACAAAAATACTTTGTACTTTCATTAGCGCCGCCATGCGCAAGGCGTTACGAGCATATTCGGAGAACATTAGAAACGTGCCGCCGTAAGGAATGAATCCGCCATGCAGTGACACGCCGTTCATGATGGCAGCCATGCCGAACTCACGCACGCCATAAGAAATGTAGTTACCGTCCATCACCGTATTGGTGATGGTTTTAGAGCCGGACCAGTTGGTGTTGTTGGAGCCGGTCAGATCGGCGGAGCCGCCCAAAAATTCCGGCAACAAAGGCCCGTAGCCATTGAGTGCCGCCTGGGAGGCTTTACGAGTAGCCATCTTTTTAGCTTCGCCGACAGTTTTTTCGATGAACGCAGTGGCTTCTTGTTCCCACGTTGCGGGTAATTCACCTGCCACCCTTCGTTCGAACTCAGCGGCCAGTTTGGGATGGGCCGCTTTATAAGCCGCAAACTTTTCGTTCCATTTGGCTTCGGCATCGGCGCCGGATTTTTTCGCATCCCAACCGTCGTATATCTCCTGTGGGATTTCAAAAGGTGGATAGCTCCAACCCAGGTTTTCACGGGTTGCGGCAACTTCTTCATCCCCCAATGCAGCACCGTGGCAATCGTGGCTGCCGCACAGATTAGGCGCGCCGTAACCGATGACGGTTTTGCAGCAAATCAAAGTGGGTTTGTCGTTGACAGCCTTGGCTTCGTGAACGGCTTTTTCGATTTGGGCGGCGTCATGGCCGTCGACATCGCGAATCACATGCCAGCCATAGGCTTCAAACCGCTTGGGAGTATCGTCGGTAAACCAGCCTTCAACGTGACCGTCGATAGAGATACCATTGTCGTCCCAAAAAGCGATCAATTTACCCAAACCCCAGGTGCCGGCCAGGGCACAGGTTTCGTGGGAGATGCCTTCCATCATGCAACCATCACCCAAAAACACATAGGTGTAATGGTCAACAATATGATGGCTATCACGGTTGAACTGAGCCGCCAGCACCCGTTCCGCCAACGCCATACCAACGGCGTTGGAAATGCCCTGGCCTAAAGGACCGGTGGTGGTTTCTATTCCGGGAGCGTAACCGTATTCAGGGTGGCCGGGGGTTTTGGAATGCAGCTGACGGAAATTCTTGATTTCTTCCATAGGTAAGTCGTAGCCGCTTAGATGCAGCAAGGAATACAGCAACATTGAACCGTGTCCGTTGGACAATACAAAACGGTCGCGATCAGCCCATTTGGGATTGGCCGGATTATGTTTTAGAAAGCCATTCCACAGTACTTCAGCAATGTCCGCCATGCCCATAGGCGCGCCCGGGTGGCCGGAATTGGCTTTTTGCACCGCATCCATACTTAGTGCTCGAATCGCATTGGCTAGATCTCTACGAGTTGTCATTGATTTCTCCTCAGTTCTTATAAAAAGATGTAAAACTGTATGTAGCTGTTTTCTTTGGCTATTCTTTGGCTATTCTTTGACTATTGTTCTTGTGAATTCTTTTTGGTTATTACGGCCCTTCCCTGCGCGTCCATCGAAAATTATCATTGTTTTGCCTGGCCGATTTCGCGCCTAAGGTTATGCGTTTCGGATCTTGAACGGCGGTCTTACATGAGCTGGTTTGAATTCAGCGCGTCTTATCTTTGTCGCGAATGATTTAATCCGAGTTCCGGTATGTTGGTCGGCGCCCACCGCTTGTGCGGTGTTCACCACCGTGGCCAACCCTCCCATTATTCGCATCAGCCAGTGGTTCTCTATGACCTGAATCAAACTTGACAATTGTTCCGATAAAATAAGGCGTTATATTTAATACTTTTTGGTTAAATCTTTATGACGCGCCTGGAATTGCCGCCAAATAGAACCGCGTATTTTCCCTCATCCCATTGCCGAGAGCAATAGGCTGGTGCATTTGCCACCAATTGCGTTAATTATCAGGAAGTTAAAGGCGTTTTAAAACGCTTGAAAAGCGCCGTGGCCCAACAATTACACCGCATCATCCTTCCATTTGATGGAACACCCCATGCTGGGTATTTGATCCTTTGGTCCCTGCCCGGTTTTGGCCACTTGCGCCATGGCCTCGAACAAGTCGCGGCGCGCATCGGCGGGGGCGGCGTCTTTACGGCTGGCATCCAGGCGACCGCGGTATTGCAGTTTTAAGTCCTTGTTGTAGCCGAAAAAGTCCGGAGTACACACCGCGCCGTAGGCTTTGGCCACTTCCTGGGTTTCGTCCATTAAGTATGGAAAGGGAAAATCAAACGCTTCGGCCACTTTTTTCATATTCGCGAAAGAATCTTCCTCATATGAAGCAGGATCATTGGACATAATAGCCACACTGTTAATACCATATTCCAGCAACTCGCGAGTATCGCGCACAATGCGCTCGCGGATGGCTTTTACATAAGGGCAGTGGTTGCAAATGAACATGAGCAACAAACCGTTTTCGCCCTGGCACTGTTGCAGCGTCCAGGTTTTGCCGTCAACTCCCGGCAAGGAAAAATCGATGGCATCGGCGCCGAAATCGCATATTGGTGTTTCCAGGCTGACCATAAGATAACCTCCGCTATTTTTGTGCAAATACCAAGTGAGGCCGAGTCTAACATAGAGTAGATTGGCAAGGTACCAACACCCATTCCCAGGAAAGAGCATTATCATACGTACGTCGATGCAGGAGTTGGCCATGCCGACGATTAGATGGCGGGGCTATGATAACCGAATAAAATGAATACCATATCGATTCGGGATTTTGTCAGGCGAGGTCTTGATGGCTTTGTTCGAGTTTTTTCACCAGCAGGGCTGGCTCCTACCATACAAAGGAATTTTTGAAACAGTCGTGAACCCATGAAAAAACCAAACCCCGCAATATACTGGATTTATTTAGCGTTCCTTATGTACGGCGCGTCCGGCTTGGGTGACGATTTATCCAAGGAAGAACTGGAAACCTGGTTTAAAGACGACTCCCGCGCACTACCCTTCGATACCTCAGAGGTTAACGAAGGCGAACTGGAATTCTTGGCCACCCCGCCCGAAAAATCCGCTTTGCATTCCGCCAATCGATTAACCATCAAACCCTCCAGCCTGCAGAATGGCTGGGTGGGTATGTACCAATGTTATCAACATCTCGATGCGGTCAAAGACGCCCAAGTGGTCTATCAATATAAACAACTGAAAAACCTCAAAGTCGAAAAAACCCAAAACATCGAAAAAGCCTGGACCGAAGGTCAGTCCGTGCAATTACTCAACACTCAAAAAGACGCCAACTTGTGCGTAAGTGCTGAAGTGCGGATTTTGTACAAGAACCAAGACAATACTTATACGCTAAAAAACGGCCCTTTTCAGCGCCGATTCTTAGATGGTTTTTACCCTATGCATGTGAGCTTGGCCGTCACATATCCTAAAGAGCAACTTACATTTGTGACGAGCAACCCGACAAAGCAACCTGGTTTTGAAGTAAAAAGCACACCAGGCTTAGTGGAGATTGACGCCTGGTTCGAAGGCATGTTGTCTACGGAGATAACATTCAAACCACGACAACCTCAAATGTAGGAGCGCTATGCGGCGCGCTTTGTATCTAACGGCACACATCGCGCCGCATAGCGACGCTCCTACATATCGTTTACGATCCACCAAACCAAAAACCCATATCCTTTTCGACAAACTCATCGTAGCGCATATAGTGCGACCCATCACAGGAGAAGGTCACGCTAATCAAGCCGTTAAAAATATTGATAGACGCCGAACGCAAGTATATGGTTTCATCCGCCATGCGCAGTTGGCGCATACAACTCAACACAGGCGCAATACCGGATTGTGGAATTAGCGCATCTTCAGGGTAGGGCTGAATCGGATAGGCGAGGCAAATATCCGGATCTGCCAGCGCCTCATGGTTCAAAATGCGGTAGCGATACGGATCATCCACAAACCACACCGTGGCCCGGCTACTGGAAAAATGGATTACCGCCTGGAATACGCCGCGGTCTTCGAAGAGCTCTTCCAATATAGAAAGCGCTAGTTCGATGTTGCGATCCATCTGGCTTTCGGTCCGTATTTGCTGAAACACCGTGCTGCGTATGGACGGATCTCCTTTTATTTGTTGCCAGTGCGAGGGCTCCTCGTAAAGCACGGCGGTTACCGGCAAATTTCGTAAATCAAAATCCGCCCCCAAATAACCGACTGCTTTTCCATCTACGCGGATGATGTGCAACGCCGTCAACGATGGACGGTGAGCGCGCATACTGACATACGCATCGGACAATAGAAACCCCCACGAGGGCACCACTTCCTTCATGTACGGTCGTTGCGAACGATCGCGCCCAAAATGTTCAGGTAACAAACCGTCGCGACTGACATTGTCACACACTTGAATGCCGTCGGTATTCACGACATAAAGAAAAGTACAATAGGGGATTTTGGCAAATCCGGTCAGCAACACGGCGTTGAGCTTATCCCGGTCACACCACGCCGGCGCGCACTTGCGCGCCAACCGGGTTAACGGTTCATGCAACATCCGCGCGAGTTCTTCGCGCTGGTGGTGGATGGCGACTTTCCAATTTTGTTCCATACAGCTACTCCTGATACAGCTTGGGAACTGCTAATAATAATCAATATGTGGCGCCATGAATACAGCGATCTGTATGGACAGTATTAAGGAACCTCTGAATAACTTTCACGACTAGTCCATTGCCCTTATTATTACACTTTCCAGTGAAGTATCGTCATTTGGCTTCTGTGTGTTATTTTTATTATTTAAAGTCACTAAAAATCATTTGAAATCAGTGTTATCATTTCTCGAACTAACCGTCAGGGGATTCCATTTATGCATCCGCCGTCTAAAAAT
>JASFLF010000185.1:0-6766 GCA_050118235.1 Gammaproteobacteria bacterium
TCATCATAGTGGCGGCGATCCAGAATTCTTTGCCGTCTTTTTCCATCTGCATGTAGGTGTAGCCGCCGGCGTGCATGGCTTTAATGACCTTGCCGTTTTTAGGCAGTTGATATGGGTCGCTAGCGGCACGTGGCGTGGCTGGAGTTTGCTGGGTGTTGGGTTGGGATTGTGCCGGTTGCTGGGTTTGCGATGATGGTTGTTCTTGTGAAGGTTTGTCGCCGGAACATGCGCTAAGTACAGCTAATAAGCCCATGACTATTAGAAAATTACCTTGCTTCATAGTACTTTCTCCAAAATTTACTTTCTAAAAAACCCTTGCTTAAATATCGTAGTAGCAGCCAGGGACCACATCCTACCTTAATCAAAATCAAAACGCATCGACAAATCCACGGCGGTCACGTTTTTCGTCAAACCCCCTATGGAGATGAAATCCACGCCGGTGGCGGCAATGTCGCGAATGCGTTCCAAGGTGATGTTGCCCGAGGCCTCTAATTCAACACGGCCGGCGGACAGCTGCACCGCCGCCCGCATGTCATCCACGGACATGTTGTCCAGCAGGACCCGATGCGCACCGGCCTCCAGGGCTTGTTGCAGTTCAGCTAGGTTTTCTACCTCCACTTCCACCATTTTGTCGGGAAACTGTTGCCGGCTTTGACCAACGGCGGCGGCAATGGAGCCGGACGCAATAATATGGTTTTCTTTGATGAGAATGGCATCGTACAAGCCCATGCGGTGGTTGAAACAGCCGCCGCAGCGCACGGCGTATTTTTGGGCGCTGCGCAAGCCGGGCAAGGTTTTACGGGTGTCCAGGATTTTCGTGGTCAGCCCGGCCACGGCCTGCGCATAACGATGGGCCGCAGAGGCAGTACCGGACAAGGTCTGCAGAAAATTAAGCGCCGTGCGCTCTCCGCTAAGCAACGCCCGCGCCGGCCCTCGAAGTTGACACACCATGTGATTGGCGGGCACCTGAAGTCCCTCTTGAACCTGCCATTGGAGTTCGATGCGGTTGTCCAATTGCCGAAAGACCTCATCAAACCAAGGACGGCCGCAAATTACTGCGGCTTCCCGGCTGATTACATGGGCTTTACCTTGGATGGCGGCATCAATGAGGTGGGCGGAGATATCGCCACTGCCTATATCTTCTTGCAACGCGTGGCGAACCACTTGTTCGACATCATCAGGTGTATTCATAGCGTTCCTTTTTATGCTGATTATGCTGAAATGTATATTTAACCACAGATGCGCACGACAGCAGGGAAGAAGGCGTCGTAAAACTCGTTTTGTACCGGTAGCGTGCGCTGTGCGCACGTTAAGTTACGGATTAGTAGGTGGTTTCTCGTGCGCACAGCACACGCAACGGCCACAAATTGACTTTTGCGAACTCCATCCCTGCCGTCGTGTGCCTCTTTGGTTTTCAGTTTTTTAGGTTACTGCCGATACTGACAATTATGAAAAAGACCCACAAAAACAGTCGCTGGCTAATAGTAATCTGTTTACTATTGCCAATCTATTCACAGGCGCGAGACCTTAACCTGGAACTCATCAATGCCGCACGGGCCGGGCGTACCGCAGAAGTGCGCGATTTGATCGCCGAAGGGGCGGATATTAACGCCACCAATGCGGCGGGCATATCCGTGTTAATGATGGCGGCGAATTTTGGCAATGCACGTATCGTCGATATGCTGTTGGCCGAAGGGGCCAATGTGAATGCCAAAGATAATCAAGAATCGACGGCGTTAATCGCCGCCGCGTATACTGGTAATCTGCGGGTGCTTAAGGCATTGTTAGCGCGCGGCGCCGATGTTAACGCAACCAATAAAAACGGTATCAGTGCATTATCCACCGCGAAAACCGTGGGGCACGACGAAGTGGTGAGTTTGTTAGAAGCCGCGTCCGAGTCGAACGGCGGGAATGACAAATCCGGTAAGGCGAAAAGTAAGTCAAAATCCAAGAAAAAATAAATTCACAAGGGACGTTCCGTCCGTTGTTAAAAAAGGGGAGTAATGAATACACAATTCGTCACGGCGATGTTATTGATTTTTACGCCGTTGGTCTTGATATTTCTGTGGAGGACGCTTCGATTCCTCAAATCCCAAAAAAATGCCGATTGGGGCAGCGAGACGCTAAACGTCATATCGGGATTAAACCGTGTGTTGTGTTACCGTTATCATCGTTTATCCGGCGATGTCATAACCCTGCCTGAGCAAGGCGGTGCCATCGTTGTCTCCAATCACCTGTCCGGACTGGATGCATTGCTAATGACTGCCGCCAGTAACCGGCCACTGCGGTTTTTAATCGCTAAAGAGCAATATCAACGGTTCCAATGGTTTTTACGCCGCATTGGCTGCATACCGGTGGAACGCCAGGCTCGGCCACAACGGGCTTTTCGGGCCGCGTTGCGTATGCTGGCGCAAGGCGAAGTGGTCGCATTGTTTCCTCATGGCACCATTCATTTAGACAGTGATCCCCCCCGGCGTTTGAAAGCCGGTGTGGTGAAATTGGCCAAGATGAGTGGCTGTCCCATTTATCCCGTGCGCTTGGACGGCATCAGTGGCCAAGGCCATACCATACTCTCCATTCCCTGGCGCAGTCATGCCGTGTTGAAAATCGGCGCGCCCATTGATGCTACAGACATGGACGAAAAACTCTGCTTGCAAACGATTGCTCAGCACATCGAAAATCCCAATGTGAATGAATCCTGAGTGAAGTCGGGGGCGTGAGTCCGTTCAATTTGTTGGTTGAATATAATTTTATATGCCCCCATTTTGGCTATAACTATTTATTGACTATTTTTTGATTTACAAAGAATTAAACTCATCACAATAGAAGGTTATCGCTATGCGTATGGATAAGTTGACCAGCAAGTTTCAAGAAGTGTTGGCGGATGCTCAAAGTTTGGCCGTGGGACACGACAACCAGTTTATAGAGCCTATCCATGTGATGACGGCCATGCTTGATCAGGAAGGCGGTACCGTAAGGCCGCTATTGAGCAATGCCGGCGTCAATGTAAACAGCATGCGTTCCCAACTGGGACAAGCGCTGGAACAACTGCCCCAAGTACAAGGTATGGCGGGTGACATCCATATCTCCAACGATCTTGGCCGGTTGTTGAATGTCACCGATAAAATCGCCCAACAACGCAAAGATCAATATATATCCAGCGAATTGTTCGTCCTGGCGGCGTTGGAAGACCGAGGCCGCTTAGGTGAGATCCTCAAAAGCGCCGGCGCCACTAAAGACAATATTGATAAAGCCATTGAACAAATGCGCGGTGGACAGAAAGTCGACGATCCAAACGCCGAAGATCAGCGGCAAGCCTTGGAAAAATACACCATCGATCTTACCGAACGGGCCGAGCAGGGCAAGTTGGACCCGGTAATCGGCCGAGATGATGAAATCCGCCGCACTATCCAAGTGTTGCAACGGCGCACCAAGAACAATCCTGTTTTGATCGGCGAACCCGGTGTGGGTAAAACCGCCATCGTCGAAGGGCTGGCTCAACGAATCATAAATGGCGAAGTGCCGGAAGGCTTGAAAAACAGGCGTTTGCTGGCGCTGGACATGGGGGCGTTGATTGCCGGTGCCAAGTTCCGCGGGGAATTCGAGGAGCGTTTGAAAGCCGTATTGAAAGATCTTTCCAAACAAGAAGGGCAAATCATCCTGTTCATCGACGAATTACATACTATGGTGGGCGCCGGTAAGGCCGAAGGCGCCATGGACGCCGGTAATATGCTCAAACCGGCGTTGGCCCGTGGTGAATTACACTGTGTGGGCGCAACCACGCTGAACGAATACCGTGAGTATTTAGAAAAAGACGCCGCCTTGGAACGCCGCTTTCAAAAAGTGTTGGTGGATGAGCCCAGCGTCGAAGACACGATTGCAATTCTGCGCGGCTTGAAAGAAAAATACGAAGTGCATCACGGGGTGGAGATTACCGACCCCGCCATTGTATCGGCGGCCACTTTGTCACACCGCTATATTACCGATCGTTTCTTACCGGACAAGGCCATAGATCTGGTGGACGAAGCGGCCAGTCGTATTCGTATGGAAATCGACTCCAAACCCGAAGAGATGGACCGGTTGGATCGTCGCTTAATACAGTTGAAAATCGAGCGCGAAGCCTTGAAAAAAGAAACCGATGATGCCTCCAAACGGCGCTTGAACATTCTGGAAAGTGAAATCAACAAGTTGGAAAAAGAGTACGCCGATCTGGATGAAATATGGCGCGCGGAAAAAGCCGCTTTGCAAGGCACCCAGATGATCAAAGAACAACTGGACGATGCTCGCATGCAACTGGAAACCGCAAAACGCGCCGGCGACTTGGCGCGCATGTCGGAGCTGCAATACGGGCGTATACCCGAATTGCAAAAACAGCTGGATATGGCGGCGCAAGTAGAAATGCATGACATGAAGCTATTGCGCAACCGTGTCAGTGAAGAGGAAATCGCCGAAGTGGTCTCCAAGTGGACCGGTATTCCAGTGTCGAAAATGCTGGAAGGTGAACGGGAGAAACTATTGCGCATGGAAGAAGCCTTGCGAAACCGAGTGGTGGGTCAGGAAGAAGCGGTGCGCGCGGTGTCCGATGCCATTCGGCGCGCCAGGGCGGGATTGTCCGATCCTAACCGACCCACGGGTTCGTTTTTGTTTCTGGGGCCTACCGGTGTGGGTAAAACCGAATTGACCAAAGCCTTGGCGGAATTTTTGTTCGACACCGAAGAGGCTATCGTACGGGTGGATATGTCCGAATTCATGGAAAAGCACTCTGTAGCTCGGTTAATCGGCGCGCCTCCCGGTTATATCGGCTATGAGGAAGGCGGATATCTAACGGAGCATATACGCCGTAAACCTTATTCGGTGATATTATTGGATGAAGTGGAAAAAGCCCATCCTGATGTGTTCAATATATTGTTGCAAGTTTTGGATGACGGGCGATTAACGGATGGACATGGCCGCACGGTGGATTTTCGCAACACAGTGATCGTAATGACTTCCAATCTTGGTTCACAAGTTATTCAGGAGATGGCCGGCGAAGAACATTACCGGGCTATGAAGGAAGCGGTGATGGAGATTGTCGGTAGGCACTTTCGCCCGGAATTCATCAACCGTATCGATGAAACGGTAGTGTTTCATCCCTTGGGCCGCGAGCAAATCCGCTCCATCACCAATATTCAAGTGGGTTATATGCGCAAGCGTTTATTGGAGCGCCATATGGATATTGAATTTACCGAAGCGGCGCTGGATAAAATCGGCGAAGCAGGTTTTGATCCGGTATACGGTGCCCGGCCGTTAAAGCGCGCCATTCAACAAAGGGTGGAAAATCCCTTGGCACAAAAAATACTGGCCGGCGAATTTACAGCGGAAGACGTGATAGTGGTCGATGCGTCGGGCGAGGATATTGTATTCAGCAAAAAGCCGGGCGCCAAAGCCAGCGCGGCCTAAGGTCAAATCGAAAGGGTTGCTTATCATTGGAGTTGAAAAATACTCAAACTCTTATAACCCTCACTACTTAAACATGCTTTTGCCCGCAACAGTATTGGCGGCTTTGTTTACCATTTTTAGACATTAAGGCGTATAATGGCCCGGTTAGCAATTAACCGGGCTTTTATGCAGGCAACTCACATTAAAAAACGGCTCATCTTCGGCTTTGGGTTTACCTTGGCCTTGTTGCTGGTGTTGCTTGCGGTGGGCTTAACCACCATGGCGTTTATGCAGCAACAGCTCAAAGACATTGTGCAAAACCACAACGTCAAATCCGAACTGGTGTCGCAAATGCGCCAGACCGAAAAAGAACGTACCATCATTCTCTACCGGTTAATGAACTTGGTCGACCCCCAAAGTCGCGACTCGGATATAAAGAAATTTAACGAATTATATAAGCAATTCTCGGTGGCGCGCAGTTCCCTGTTATCTCTTGGCGTAACCCCTCATGAAAAAGCCCTGCTGGACAAGCAAAGCGAGCGCTCGCGTCAGGCGGTGTCGTTACAAGATCAAGTCATTAACAATCTGGTTAATGGTAACTTGGACCAGGCGCGTAGCGTATTGTACGACAAAGCATTGCTTACCGAGGAGCAAGTGTTAAACGTTCTGGACGAACTGTTGGTTCTGCAGAAAAACGCCAGTCAAAACGCCCAATCCAAAGCCACTGAAAACTATGAAAACGCGCGCTTGCTGATGATCGTCATCGGCATCGCGGTGCTGCTCGTCGGTTTGGCGGTGGCCATTGTTGTTATCGACAGGACCATGCAAGCAGAAGCGAGCTTGTTTCATCAGAAAGAACAAGCGCAAGTCACACTGCATTCCATTGGGGAAGGAGTGATAACCACCAACGCCGAAGGCAAAATCATTTATATCAACCCAGTGGCTCAGCAGTTAACCGGGTGGTCTTCCGAGAACGCCAAAGGGCAGGATCTCATGACGGTGTTTTCCATAGTGGACGAAGAAGGCGCGACGCCCAAACTGGATCCGGTATTAAAAGCCATTCAAGAAAAAGTAATTGTTAACAGCAATGAAGCAATGTTGCTCTTTCGTGAGGGCGGTCGGCACTATGCGGTGGAATATACCGCCGCCCCCATTCACGATGTCGCCGATACTGTCACTGGGGCGGTGTTGGTGTTCCGCAATATTACCGCTATGCGTAACTTAGCGCATCAGTTATCACACCAAGCCATGCATGACTCATTAACAGGCTTGATCAATCGCCGGGAGTTCGAAAAACGCCTGGAGCGCGCCTTGCGCTTGTCCCGCTCATCCAATCAACGCCACGTGT
>JASFLF010000186.1:0-6761 GCA_050118235.1 Gammaproteobacteria bacterium
AACTCAGCAGTGGGATTTATCGCGAAATGGCCCCCGCGGCCAGGATCCAGCAAAGCCGCAAATACCGACGGACCGGAAAAATGCGGAAAACAAAGCCAGTCAATGGAGCCGCTGCGCGACACCAGCGCTACGGTTCGACAGTCACCAATGGCTGCATAATCTTCAATAGGCGTAAAGTCGGAGTTTTGCGACGCTGGCTGAAAGGTACTGGCGACAGCGTTGGTTGTATGATTAGATAGTTCGACGTTGGTGCTCATATCGCGGCTATTGTATTTGTTCGGGCTCAATCCAACGCATTGGCTAAGTAACTGTTACTGTGCACTCTCTATCCACACCGTCATCTCGACATACGGTATTCGAATGCCTGACGCACATGGTTGTTTTCAACGATAAATGATAAACCCGCCATTGCAGCCCAGGTTATATTCACGTTCAAAGAAAGTCGATCATTGGAGTATCCTAGTGTGGTGCAGTGCAAACTGACATTAAAAATTATCAATCGAATGAACAAAAATGTTGATATGATATTTTTTGGTCCACGGTAACAAAGGTAGGTTCGATGGAACTGATAAGTTCCCGCGCTTTCTCCAGACGCTGCACGGGATGTTTAATAATGCGCACGTGATAAAGGTTGTAGAAAATTGACTGCTGAACTATCGTTTCAGCCCCACTAGGATCGTACATTGTTGCGCACCAAACGCCCAAACGCCCCATTTATGCCAATTGCCATTAAAAATTCCTTTCGTTAGAATGCTCAATTCTCGTCAGCATTCCATGGGAGAGGTCCTCGGGTGTATTCTCAGAAATGTGTCATAACTAATTGTTTCCTAGCTCTAATTTTATTATCGGCTTGCTCCTCCAAAAAACCGGACACCACGATAGATGGCGCATCCGGCAAGGGCATTGCCGTACCGGAAAAAATAACCAAGTTGGATGTGGCACCTGACACCATCACAGCTTATGTCACTGTCGACAATAATCCCACTCGCTATGCCATGGTTCTTGATTCCAACGCTAATACCATGGTAGCGGCGGATATACCTGTTAGTTTTGGCAACCATATCTTTCACATGACCTTTGAATACCAATACAGTGGCTACGAATCACCATTGATACTGGCAACCGCCGATATTAATGCGACAATTTCTCAAACAGGCCAATCGATATCCGCACAGGAAAACAACTACAACTATGATTTCGATGAAGACAATGACGGATTTACCAACATTCGTGAACTCAATGACAGTAATGGTCCGACGGATCCCACAAACCCCGACAGTATACCGTTGGTGGATGAAAACCAATCCCCGGTCACTACCGCCAGCATGCTGGCCAGTGAAGGCCCGTTTAGTTCACCGGTTACAGTGAGCTTATCGTGCAGTGATATGCCGGCCGATAATCATTCAGGATGCGCCGTCATTCATTACGCTATTAACGACGTCGCAAACAGTTTCACCCCTACTGTCGCCAATCCTTCCATTGACTTGGAATTCACTAGCACAACTAAACTCACTTACTACTCCGAAGACAACGCCGGGAATGTGGAAGCGGAAAAACCTGCGGATTCCAATCTACAGATTTATGTGATCGACCAACTGGCCCCGTTAATTACGGCTGAACCTCCCGCTGGTGACTATACATCGGCCCAGACGGTAAGATTGTATTGTCAGGATGGTGTTGACGGATCCGGCTGCGGCGATATTACTTATACATTGGTTGATGGTAGTGGTAATACCATCACTCAAATATACAATCCAGACCACTCCAATCCCATCAATATCACTAGCAGCTCAACCTTATCCGTGTCAGCAGTTGATTTGGCTGACAACTCGGTAGCTCAAACGGTAAATTACAATATAAACATTCCTCCCGGGATCAGTAATCCAACATTGGCGTTTGCGAACCGAAACGGCGATGATTTTACTCTTACCTGGACTCCGGCCGCTGACCAGACAACACAACAGTCTCAACTTCAATATCAGCTATATCATTCAGACACCAACAACCTTGGCTCAGTTGCCAATGTGCGTGCGAACGGAACCACCTACGGTGCTTTGACCACCCGAAACATCATCAATGGTCTCATCACTGAAACGGTAACCGGAGTAAGCAACTCCTTAGACAGTTACTGGACTGTGCTCGTACAGAACGACCAAGGCTACCAGTCCGTTTACGATGCGACATTGCCTACGGATCTCGGATTTCTGGGATTATTGGATAAGGATTTTGATTTCGATGGCATCATCGTAAAAGACGCTATTGGTGGCGGCATAGGCTGGGATACCACCAAAGCCATTACCCTCGACGCGCAAGGCAGAATTGTTGCCGTAGGCGAAAGCTTCGACGCCGACAATGCGGTAATAATGACGTTAATGAGATTTCTGCCGCAATCAGGTCAACTTGATACCAGCTTTAATTCACCGCAAGGATTCGTCACCTTTCCATCTCCGTCCAGGGGCCAGGCGGTAACCATCGACAGCCAAGATCGAATCATCGTCGCGGGTACCATAGACAATAAAATGACCGTATGGCGTTATAGCGATACCGGCGTATTGGATACCACGGGATTTAACAGTCCCATGGGTTATATAACCGACGCTCCCGTCGGTAATTGGAGTTACGGTAACGCGGTAGGTATGGTTGCGGCGGACGAAATCATGGTGGCGGGATACGTCTACGATTTTAGTACCAACTACATGACACTTTGGCGAATTGACGCCAGCGGAGCCCTGGTATTTGCCACCAACGATACCAGTGCAAATACCCAAGCGGCCTACGGGATGGCAATTGCCAATAGCGCCAACGGTTACAACGTTGCGCTAACAGGAAATAGTGGCGCGACAGCGGCAATCTGGATGTACGATGCGAGTGGTAATACAGTTTCAACATTCGGAACCAACGGGCTAGTGACTTTCCCGCCAGTGAATCCGAGCGATACTTCCGTCGCGTATTCTGTGGCATTTGATCCTACCCAGAACAAATTGATAGCTGCGGGCTCTACCACCGACACGGATACAAAAATGAGCCTTTGGACATTTGATATTTCGAACAATACTCTGGATTCAAGCTTTAATAGCACGGGGTATGTTTCATTCAGTGATCTGAATACAACAAGAGGCCAGGCCCTTGTCCTGGACACCAGCATCACACCTTATAAAATACTGGTTACCGGCCGCGTGGGCGCTACCAGCCTAGACATGATTACCTGGCGCTACCAAGCCAACGGTTTGCCCGACACCAGCTTTAATGGTTCTCAATATTACATCGTCCACAATAGCGCCGGCGGCGGAAACCGCAATGACTGGGGTAATGACATCGCCATTGATAGCGATGGCAAAATTCTCATTGGTGGACAAAGTGAAAGTCTTAACAACAACGACATGGCTATATGGCGTTATCGATAAACTTACACTAGCGTTCTACACTTGGACCGCGATATATACCTGCAACTCTCCGCCGGTTTTGCCGGCCTCCCCTCCCAAATCCCCTAAAGATTTTTTCAAGTCCGTCGACAATCTAAAATAATTAGTGGTTGGGGAAAATCCCTGCGCCATTTTGCGACAAATAGAGGTATCACACGCACTCTTTTTGGCCCAAGACACCGCCCACAATTACCCCCAAATGGTCTAACTAACTGAAATTACACCCAAAAATAAATCGATACGTTTGGCGCGCTATTTGATTAACCTTTTTTACGATTAACATTTTTCTGAGTAAGGTAGCAGTATGGAAGTTTTAACCAAAGCAGCAAACATTTTAGACGTCAGCGAATTCGAAGTTTTAAGCCGAGCTTACGTGCATTGGCACGGAAGTGATGCCCCCGCCAGGATTCTACAATCCACATTTTCAACCTATCTAAAAACTCAAGAGCTGCCCCATTGGGCGAAACACTACGCATTGCAAATCATTCAAGCATTTGAAGCGGAACTACAGCGCGAGGGCGAATTTTTTAAACTCGCCTGGTTGTTGTTGTTCGGCGCGTACAGCCGTGGTAAGGAAGGTCACCGCCTGCTGGCCTAGCCCGCATTTCTCACAACTTGAAGTCTAATCGTGAACGGACACTGATTTAGTCGCTGTCAGCTGCCCCCGCATTTTCATTCCTTTACTCAAACAGGCTCTTTACTGTTTTATTCTCTTAGGACCCACAATATTTCATCGAAATTATTCTTCTCACTACGATGAAACAATCAAATCTTGTTAAGGGCTCAAGTCTAGTAATATATAGTTAATACTTTGATCTACCCCGCTACCTTTCACCCATTGGGTGAGAGTTACGTCGCCACACCGATTTGCCACAAATCAACGTTCAACTGATTATTTTGGGTTTATATTTGGTTGTGGCTTAATCCAACTTCTATAGATGCGTTCGGCGTTTCGCGGGTAAATTTCCAAGCGTTTTCCAGCAGGTTATTGATGGCGAGTCCATAACAGGATTCAAGAACGGATACTTTTTCTGATTACTGGCCGTTGCCGGTCGATAACTGATAGGTGGCATGACAGGCCACGCAGCGTTGCAGTAACTCGTTCATACGAAACAATACCTGCTGATTGTCTTCACCGTTGTCTATGGCTGCGGCGAGTTTATCAAAATCCTGATGCACGCTCATGCCTAATTGTTTGAACTCAAAAGGCAGCTTGGTCATTAAACCGGGGGCGACATCCGCGGCAGCTGCGCTACCGGCCCGGCGCGCTGCCGCCGCGACCTCTGAAGATTCCTTGCGTGCAAGTCCCGCCACCACACCTTGTACGGCGGCTAACAAGTCCCGCATTTCACCCAGAATCATGGCACGTTCACCGGACTCCAATATTATCGCCGTGCGTCCGTCTTGAGCGGGACGGGTTTGCCCAACCACGAACAGGTAGACACCTGCCAATACGGTTAATACCCACAATCCAATTGCGATGAACGCTATACTTCGTGAACTCATTGATCTCCTCCGCTAGTAGTTTGCATCTGTTAATTATGTCCACTGTGTGGTTTGCTGTTCGCCCGATGATGACCATCTGCAGAGTTGATCATGAAATGCAAACCTTCCACGTAATGTGTGAAGGAGACGTAGGCTTCAACAAAGTCGCGCCCCTTAACTACTGAGTCGTCGGCATGCTTTCGTGTGTTTCTGGCGCTTTGGAATCGTTCCCTAACGCCGCTTTGCATCGCTTTGGTCAAGGCACCGACGAGTTCCTCAACCGAGCCACTAATCAATGCTTTATCGGCAAGGGCTATGGCTGGATCCACGGCTTTACCTGGTTTCAAACCAGTATAGGGCGCCCCCTCACCCGCCCGATGAATACGAACCAAGGTTTCGAAAAAATACCTGTCGGCTAAAGCTTTGGCCTCGCGCCCTTTGGTCCGAACGGCAAGCGCTTTTTGAAAGGATTCCCGAATCTCGGTTTCATCATCCGCCTGAACCCATTTCAGCACCGGGGTCACATCACCTTTTTCCAGGGCCACTCTTGCGGTTTGCACAACTGGGCCGTCAAGCGTGTCGCAGTGTGCAAAAGCGTTTTCGGTCATGGCAAGGAATACAATGACTATCCCCGATACCATCCACATAAACCCAGCAAAATAGTTTTTCATAACCATCTCTCGCCTCCTGTGTTCAATTTCCTGTGGGTGTACTTATTATTGGTTGGCTGCTATTGTTTTAAAATACCTAAATGTGAAAATCACTGTTGCGGATATGTAACAATGGATGTTAATTCACTGATTTATCTTGCTTTTATCGTCGAAGAAAACGGTTTTCAAGCGGCTTCCCGTAAGCTGAATGTGTCCAAGGCCACCTTGAGCCGGCATATCACCACATTGGAACAAGAGCTTGGTGTGCAGTTGTTGAATCGTACCACCCGCAAACTCTCCCTAACCGAGGCGGGTGTCAGGATTTTTCCGGCGTGCCAGCGCATGGCTGAGGAGTATGTGCGAATTGGTGAAATAAGCCAGGAAGCCGGCAGTGTGCCACAAGGGGTTTTACGCATGACCGCGCCCATTACCGCAGGGCGGATTTTTCTGTCCTTGTGGCTGGCTCAATTCAGCCAGCGATATTCCAAAATTCAATTGCATGTGGACTTTACCGATGAGGAGGTTAACTTGGTGGAACAGCGTTATGATCTGGCGTTGCGGGTCGGTGAATTGAAAAGCTCCACCATGGTCAGCCGCCCATTGGCGAAAACCTCGCGCATTTTATGTGCCTCGCCCAGCTTAACCAATGGGAGCAATAGCGACGTACACACTATAAAATCCGTTGTTGACTTGGATGATTTTCCTAAGATCGCATTTAAGCGTTATCACGATGCTTTATACCGCTGGCGGCTTTATGAAAATCAAAAAAGCATTGACTTGGCGTTTCATCCGCAAGCGGTGTTGAACGATATGACGGCCGTGCTTGAAATGGCCAAAGCGCGAGCCGGGATTGTATTGGTGCCTGCGTTTGTCGCTAATCCTTACCTGGCCGAAGGTTCTCTGATACACATATTGCCACATCTGTGCGGTGAAGAAGCGCACTTCCATTTGGTCTATTTGAAGCGGGAAAATTTGCCGCGTAAAACCCGGGTGTTGATCGATTTTCTCAGCGAATGCGCGCAAAGAGACGCCGAGTTGTTTGTAACCTTCCAGGGGGATTAATTCAAATTGTCATTTCCGCGTGATAGGCACTAGTGTAGTGTTTCATATAAAACGTGCATTTAGAAAGCCGCTCAAAGCGCGAGTGCGAGGCGCAGAGCGCAGGGAATGTCGGCTACCTTTCCAAGGTCTGCACCAACAGTAG
>JASFLF010000187.1:0-6750 GCA_050118235.1 Gammaproteobacteria bacterium
ATCCGGATTGTAGTTGGAGTTATTGAAATCGTGAGAATAAAGTGGCCATTGCCCAGGCACGGGCTCGGCTGTGGCGGAACCTGTCGTTAAAAGGATTAATAGAAAAACGGCAAATACAGAATTTACTTGAAAAACCGGCGGGCGCTTTGTCATAGCAATGTCTCCTTCCCTGTTGCTGTTGTGCTAGAACAAAACGTATCGTGAGTATGTCACATAAGTATCACAGCCAGGTCACGAGAAAATCACAGATCACAAAAAACGGATGAATCGGTCAGGACGCATTGGAGAAAAGTTGTTGAACCAGAAACCTTCAAGGCGTATTAGGCGCGCGAAAGAATTTGTGCAGAGCGGAACGCTAGCGTAGTTTTCGTACCCTGAACCTGCGGCCTTTGATTTTACCTTCCGACAGAATCTTCAGCGCTTGTTTGGCAATAGGACGTTCCACAGCCACATAAGCCAGGTTATCCGCAATATCAATTTTGCCGATTTGTTTGCCCGGCAACGTAGTGTTAGCGGTTAGTGCCCCTAAGATATCGCCGGCGCGAACTTTGTCTTTGCGGCCACCGTTAATGCATAGGGTGACCATGGGTGGGCTTAGGGTAAAATGCTCACGCTGCTTCAGCGAGGCTGTCCGGTCAATTCGGACAGGGCTGTTTTGATACGTCTCTATCGCGCTGACCTTAGCGGCTTCCGAGGCCATGAACAAACTCAGCGCCAAGCCTTTGCTGCCCGCACGGCCGGTGCGCCCGATACGATGCAGGTGTATTTCCGGATCCGGTGATAGTTCGAAGTTAATGACAGCGGGTAGATCTTTAATATCCAGTCCGCGTGCTGCCACGTCGGTGGCGATAAGAATGGAAGTGCTTTTATTGGCAAACTGCACCAACACTTGGTCGCGGTCCTTTTGTTCAAGATCGCCGTGTATGGCCAGCGCATGGAAACCTTGTTGCCATAACTCATCGGCCAGTTCCTGGCATTGTTGCTTTCGGTTGCAAAACACCAAGCTGGATTCGGGACGATAATGGTGCAACAAGGCCACTAGGGTTTTGGTTCTTTCGCCTTTTTCTATTTCATAGAAAATCTGCTCTATTTTTTTATTGTCATGGGAGGCCTCCACGCGAACATCCACCGGATCGTTCTGCACGGTATCACTGATGGTTTTGATTTCATCCGGGTAAGTCGCCGAAAATAACAAGGTTTGCCGTTGCCGCGGCGTCATGGCAATAATGCGCATGATGTCTTCGGAAAATCCCATATCCAGCATGCGGTCGGCTTCATCCAACACCAGTGTTTTTAAGCCATCCAGCCGTAAAGTCGCTTTATCCAGGTGCTTTAATATTCGGCCCGGTGTGCCGACCACAATGTGCGGCTGATGTTCCAGTGAGGCCAGTTGTGCGGCCATGGGTTTGCCGCCACACAGCGTGGTTATCTTGGTATTGGGTATGGCTCGAGCCAAGCGGCGGATTTCATTGCTGACTTGATCGGCTAGTTCACGCGTGGGGCAAAGTACCAGGGCCTGTGTTTGGTAAGTACGCACCTCGAGTTTGTGGAGCAAACCGATGGCAAAAGCCGCTGTTTTACCGCTGCCCGTTTTTGCCTGCGCCAGCAAATCCTTACCGGCGAGAATAGCGGGCAGGCTTTGCGCTTGTATGGGCGTCATAGCCCGGTAGTCCAGTGACTGGATAGTGGCTAAGGTGGCCGCTGGTAAGGGTAGTGATGAGAACGCCAATGATGTTGAATTAGTGGTAGTCACGGGTAATCAATTTTTACCGGCTGCTTGGCGGGCCGGCGTAACGGCGTTCTGATCGCGCAAGTAGTCTTCATAGCTGCCGTTGAAGTTGGTGATGCCCGTCGGCGACAATTCAATGATCCGTGTGGCCAGCGAGGAAACAAACTCCCGATCGTGGCTGACAAAAATCAGAGTGCCCGGATAATTCTCCAGGGCCAGATTCAATGACTCAATGGACTCCATATCCAGGTGGTTGGTTGGCTCATCCAACACCAGTATGTTCGGTTTTTGCAGCATGAGCTTGCCGAAGATCATGCGGCCTTGCTCACCACCGGAAATTTTCGTCACGCACTTTTTGATTTCGTCTTGCGAGAACAGCATGCGGCCCAGTACCGCGCGGATCGCTTGCTCGTCATCCGCGGGTTGTTTCCATTGGCTCATCCACTCGAACACGGACATGGATTGGCTGAAGTCGGCGGAATGGTCCTGGGCGTAGTAACCGATATTGGCGTTCTCCGACCATTTCACTTTTCCACTGTCGGGTCCACTATCCGGTTCAAAGTCGTTGACCAGAGTGCGTAACAAGGTGGTTTTACCGATACCGTTGGGTCCGATCACCGCGATACGTTCCCCTACTTCCGCCAATAGGTTTAGGCCACTGAATAATGGCTTGTCGCCGTAACCCTTACTCAGATTTTCCACTTCCAACGCAATGCGATAGAGCTTTTTGTCTTGCTCGAAACGGATAAAAGGATTCTGGCGACTGGACGGCTTGACTTCTTCCAGTTGGATTTTTTCAATTTGTTTAGCACGCGAGGTGGCCTGTCTGGCTTTGGAGGCATTGGCCGAAAAGCGGCTCACAAAGGTCTGCAGTTCGGCAATCTGGGCTTGCTTTTTGGCGTTGTCCGCCAACAGCCGCTCACGAGCCTGGGTGGATGCCGTCATGTATTCATCATAATTCCCCGGATAGAGACGCAGCTCACCGTAATCCAGGTCCGCCATGTGAGTGCACACGCTGTTAAGGAAGTGCCGGTCATGAGAGATGATAATCATGGTGCTGTTGCGTTCATTGAGCACTTTTTCCAACCAGCGAATGGTGTTGATATCCAGGTTGTTGGTGGGCTCGTCCAGCAACATGATATCCGGATCGGCAAACAGCGCCTGGGCGAGTAAAACGCGCAACTTCCATCCCGGCGCCACGGCGCTCATCAAGCCGCTATGCTGCTCGAGCGGGATTTCCAAACCTAACAATAGTTCGCCGGCGCGAGCTTCCGCGGTATAACCGTCCAACTCGGCAAATTCCACTTCCAGGTGGGCGACGTTCATGCCATCCTCTTCACTCATTTCAGGCAGGGAGTAGATACGGTCGCGTTCCTTCTTGACCTGCCACAGACGGTCGTGCCCCATGATGACGGTGTCCAGTACCGTATGGTTTTCAAACGCAAACTGGTCTTGGCGAAGCTTGCCGACGCGCTCGTTCACATCCACGGACACATTGCCGGACGTGGCTTCCAGATCGCCGCCGAGTATTTTCATAAAAGTGGACTTGCCACACCCGTTGGCGCCGATCAGGCCGTAGCGGTTGCCATTGCCAAATTTAACGGAGATGTTTTCAAACAAGGGCTTAGCCCCAAATTGCATGGTGATATTGGCTGTTGTAATCAAGGGAAACTTCCGGAGTATGTGCGACTAAAAAGGGCGCACACTATACCACAGATTTATTGCTCGCGGTTAAAGTAATAGATCTTCGCCCAGAAAGGCACTTATTCAAAAGTTCCCTAAATTTAATATTGGTTTCCTACTCGTGTCGGTACTGCTCGTGTCGGCACCACTCGTGCCGGAACTATAAATGTCGGAACTGCACATGTCAGAACCGCACATGGCAGAACTACACGTACCGGGACGGGATGATGGTGAGATTGCTGCGATTTGCGATAGTTTGCATTCAACGCTTGGCATCAGGGTCCTGATAATAGATATCAGACATATCCAAAGTGACGTGTTCAAGCATGCTTGTGGCTTTGGTAAACATGGATTCCACAACCGGTAAAGAACCGTAATAGAGACTGCCTTTCATCTTTAGAACATCACCATCCAATGTCACATCAGGATGGGATTTTTGCCATTTAATATGTATCAGTGCCAGTACGGAACCAATTATGACGGCCAGAAACAAACCAAGAACGTGAATGGACATAAATGAAACAATAAATACGAGGGCATCCATCCGATTAGAAAGATGAGCCCGGGCATTGCCTACTCCAGCATCGTTGTGGTTGTTGACTCGCTACTTAGCAATTACTATTAAACATATTGAAAATGTATATGGATTACTTATTACATCTATTTTCATGCTATGAGTTATCGCGTTTTTGAAAAAACAAATACTTAGAAACATGGTGGTTTGCGAGGGAATATGTGATTTACTGAAGGACTTAGTAAAATACGGCAGTTATTCTTTCCATATCCATTGAGAGAAAGTACGGACCTATGCTATGGCTGGCATTTAAAACTCTGTTTCAGGAACGGGGCAGATTGATCATCACCCTGATCGGGATAGTCTTTTCCACAGTTCTGACTTTGATGGAAGTGGCTATTTATCTGGGCATGATGGGAAACGCCACGGGCATCGTGCGCCATACCGACGCGGATATCTGGATCACGTCCAAGAATGTCCCCAACTTTGATTTTTCCCAGCCCTTTCCGGCCTATCGCATCGACCGCGTGCGAGCCCTGGATCAGGTGTTGTGGGCCGAAAAAATTCATGTCTGGTTCGCTTTTTTAAAATTGCATGACGGGCGCCGTGAACAAGCCGAGGTGGTCGGCTTCAATCCGGACACCGGAATCGGCGGCCCCTGGTCCATGGCGGTGGGCACACCGGCACTGGTCAAGGGCGGACATTACATGATCTTGGATACCAGCGCCCGACAACGACTGGGCGATCTGCAAATCGGATCGCTGTGGGAACTCAATCTATTTAAGGAACAATCATTCAAACTGGTGGGTTTGTCTAAGGAAGTTGTGAGCTTCACCACCATACCAGTGCTATTCACCTCTTATAATGAAGTCGAGCGCAGCCTCGCTGGTACGAATTTCGCCAACCAGACCTCCTACATCGTCGCCAAACTCAAAGACCCCGCCACCTTGGACGCGGTAGTGAACACCTTGCGCAAACAACTCCCGGACAACGATGTCTACTCACGCCAGGCGTTTATCAATCGCGCGGTTGAATACTGGACAGTGCAGACCGGCATGGGGATGGCATTTTTCCTTACCGCCATCCTAGCGGTGCTCATCGGCGGTGCCATTGTCGGCCAGACCATTTACGCCGGGACTATGGAGCATTTGCGAGATTACGGTACCTTGAAAGCCATGGGCGCACGCAATCGCGACATCAATCTGGTAATCCTCAGTCAGGCCGCGACCAGCGCGGTCATCGGTTTCGCGCTGGGTGCGGCGATTACCCTGCTGATGCGTGGTATCATCACCGGGGCCGGTGTGCCGATGCAAACCCCGTTTTCACTGTTCGCCGTATCGTTCATCATCATTGTGTTCACTTGCCTGGGTGCCGCCTATGTGTCGGTGCGCAAGGTTAAGACACTGGATCCGGTAATGGTATTTAGAGAATAAAGGCATGACCTCGGCAATTTTGGAAACACAATCGGTTGGCAAGATTTATGGTGAAGGGGCCAGTCGGGTGGTGGCGCTGGATGGTGCCAGCCTGACGTTGCATCGGGGACAAGTCCTGCTGATCATGGGTCCATCGGGTTCGGGTAAAACCACGTTGTTGTCGGTGATGGGTTGCATCCTGCGGCCAACCTCAGGGCGAGTCATCGTCGCCGGTAAAGTGGCCACTGATCTCGGCGAGGATGCACTACCCGATATCCGAAGGCATTATTTCGGTTTTGTATTTCAGGCTTTCAATTTGTTTGGCTCGTTAACCGCGCTGGAAAATGTGGAGGTTGTACTGCGAATGAAAGGCGTGGCAAAAAATACCATCGCGACACAGTCCATGGCTTTGTTGCAACGCGTTGGCTTGACGCACCGCGCCCATGCCTATCCGCGCGATATGAGCGGCGGTGAAAAACAACGTACCGCCTTGGCGCGCGCACTGGCGGGCGATCCCGCCATCGTGCTGGCCGATGAACCAACGGCAAACCTCGATTCCAAAACCGGACACGAAGTGCTTGCCTTATTGCACAGGCTCGCGGAAGAAACGGGCAAGGCCGTGGCCATTGTCAGTCACGACCCCAAGGCCGAAGCTGTCGCCGATCGGGTTATCACAATGGAAGACGGCAGGCTGCGACCATGAAAAACAAAATCTGGATGGCAGCCGCGGCGGCAATTCTGATCATTTTCGTTATCGTTTACGCAATGTTCACGCACCACTCCGCACCCGATCCCGATGACACCGCGCCCTTGCGCTTAGCCTACGTAGCCGCAGAAGGTAAAGTGGAAGCCATGCCGGGCTACGATGTGGATGTGGGTACCAGCGAGCTCAATGGCCGAATCGCGAAAATCCTCGTCAAGGAAGGCGAGCAAGTGCACAAAGGACAGACCGTGGCGGAACTGGAGAACGAAGATCTGCAGGCGCAGGTAACCCAAGGTGAACGCGAACTGCAAGTGGCGCAGGCACGACTTACCGAGTTGGAGTCCGGCGCGCGCAAGGAGGAAATAAAGGAAGCCGATGCCAGACTCAAAGGCGATATGGCGCGCCTGGACGAAGCGCGAAATCAATTGCTACGCAATCGTGATTTGCGTCGGCAAAACATGATTTCTCAGTCCACCCTGGATACCGCAGAAGCGGCCTTCAAGGCCGCGCAGGCCGCCGTGAATGAGTCCACGCAACGCAAACTGCTACTTAAAAAAGGTCCTAAGCCCGAGACCGTGCAACTGTATCGCGACCAAGTGCAACAGGCTGCCGCTGCGCTCGATTACTATCGCAAGCGCCTGGACAAAACCATTATCCGCTCACCCATCGACGGCACCGTCATCGAGCGCTATCTTGACGAGGGTGAAGG
>JASFLF010000188.1:0-6746 GCA_050118235.1 Gammaproteobacteria bacterium
CTGTTTTAGCCTCTAATAAGTTGTTCAAGCATGACTGTGTAAAAAGAATGTCACTTGACTGTAACCCCGGGTTAACAACAACCATGCATAGTTAAGCTTAGATCATTAATGTGGTTTAGGCGCGCGAAGACAATGGGGACTTAGTTTATCGCATTAGTGAAACTTTCCGACCAACGACACTATAATGTCCACCACGATTAATATGACAATATACCACTCGACGCGCAGACTCCTTTTATTGTGCACCAAATCCAATAAGGTTTCCGCTGTGCGTGAAATGAGATCAAGCTTGCGTTCCAACGCTGTGTGACGCTCCCGGATTTCATATTCGGTTTCCAACGACAAGTAGAAGCGCTCCAGGCCCGGGTATTCCCACAATACTTCGGGTTTGTCGGCAACTTCGGCGCGGCCCACCATTTTACTTTGCATAATCAAGGTATCGCCGATATGGCGGATAAAATCCCTGGCTTGCTGTCCGCCGCTGCCCTCAGAACGTAGTTTTTCCGCAAATGGCTCTATCCGGTCGAAACTTCTTGCTACTCTTGATTCATAAAACGCAAGAATCACACTTTTCGCCAACACATCGGCGATCACTTGCAACCGCTCGACACTAAAACTTTTCACTGTGACCGCCTTTTCCTGCATGCCTTCGTTTAGCTCCAACTGCACATGAACATCCAGTTCCTCCGACTCCACCTCTATGGGTGCATTAATGAAAGGTTTAATATTGTCTAAAAACGCCACCTCCTCCACGGCAGTCAATCCGAACAGCACTACTACGCCGTAGCGGAATAATACGGCACAGCCATTGGAGCCCGCTGTCACCACCAAGGGATTGGATGCCATGCGCTTGCCGCTTTCAAATTCCCTTATTTCCAATCTTTGACCAACAAACAACGCACGAGCTGATATTTGTTCTCTATCTGAAAATAATTGAGTCATACAGTAACCTTCTACGGTTTTTGAGAGCGCGATATTTGGGGAGACAGTTTATTTAAGGAACCTCTAAATATAATAATATGTCGTTCCGAGATAAAATAGTTGATAAAAATCAATAAGCTGTAAAACTTCTATCGTAATCAGTACACAAATTTTATATATTACGCGAACAGGTCGAATATCTAATATTAGACTACAACGGTTAATAGGTAGCCAATTGAAAATCAAGGTTTCCAGTTACGCAGGTCATCAAGCCGAAGTGTTGCCAAGAAGTTTTTGTTTTGGTAAACGCGAAATCATTGTGGAAGATATCATAGACCGCTGGCTGGCTCCGGAGTATCGGTATTTTAAAATCCGGGGTGATGATGACGCGATCTATATATTGCGCTATGACGTGGTGAACGATTATTGGGAATTGACGATGTTTAATCGCAACGGCTTTGAACCCACCCGCTTGTCCTCAACGTAAACAGACCTTTTTATTATCAACCGTCATCTACCGGGGGGCATCGTAGATCTTATTGATTCGTAACGCGCTCTTCACCCACCAAGGTCTGCAAATCCATCCCGTCCCGTACTACATGTCTGATAATTTTAGAAATATAAGCGCTCGCGGCTACTCATCCCCCAGGTTAGTACCCACGCGCTTGGCGGACAACACCCAGGGATGGTCCTTGGGCACCAATTTTCTATTGCCGGCAACGTCTTCCAATAGTACCGCTTCGGTGCCTTCCCCCCGGGCCGCCACCATAACACCATATACCCCTTCGTTGATCAAATCGGCACAAGCCGAACCCAACCTGGTAGCCAGCAAACGATCCGCCGCGCTGGGCGCGCCGCCGCGCTGCAAATGACCTAAAATAGTGACCCGGGTTTCTTGGCCCGTTAAATCCTCCAATTGTTTCGCCAATTGCATGGTGTGATTTGCGTGTAACGTCTCCAATCGCGACAATTCCTCTTTGGCCGCTTTTTTCTCTTCTTTGTTTTTAGCTTGAAGTTTCTTGGTCTCCGCAGCCAGGAGTTTTTTCGCATTCTCTATGGGCAACGCACCTTCGGCTACGGCCACAATACTAAAACGCTTCCCTCCCCGTACCCGTTCCCGGATGGCATCTGCGACACATTCCAAATCATAAGGAAGCTCTGGAATAAGTATGACGTCTGCTCCACCGGCAATACCAGCGCCCAACGCCAGCCAACCGGCCCGATGGCCCATGATTTCTACCACTATAATCCTGTGATGGCTGTGCGCGGTACTGTGTAACCGGTCTATGGCTTCTGTGGCAATGCCCAGAGCGGTATCAAAACCAAAAGTGACGTCGGTTAACGCCACATCATTGTCGATAGTCTTAGGCAAGGTAATAATATTAAGCCCTTTTTCCTTTAATCGCAGTGCGTTTTTTTGCGTGCCCCCGCCGCCAAGACATACGAGTGCATCCAAGTGATTGGCGTTATAGTTTTCCACAATGACGTCGGTCATATCCCGGATCTTGCCACCAACCTGCATACGATGCGGTTTGTCTCGACTGGTGCCTAATATGGTTCCCCCCAAAGTTAAAATACCGGACAATGCTTCACCGTCCAAGCGCACAACACGGTTTTCCATCAATCCACGGAAGCCATCTTTGAATCCGATCACTTGCATGGAATAATATTTTTGCGCCGCTTTGCCCACCCCGCGTATTGCCGCATTTAGCCCGGGACTGTCGCCACCTGAGGTTAAAATTCCTATGTGTTTTGTCATTTTAAGTTTCCTGCTGCTCTGTAATTCTACTATTCTGATATAGTGTATTCATGGAAAGACTTAAGGATTTCTCAGCTTGCGCACGTTATTTTCATCCGCCTCACCACCATCACTTTCGTTTTTAACGCTATCACCTTGCGGGCCGTCGCTGCTGGTCGCTCCGATATCAAGCAAATCTTTGACCGTAAGATTGTCTAACGAATGCTGCAAACCGTTTTCCAGCCGTTCATATACTTCTTGCACATTCCCCGTGCTCATCATGGCTAGCGGATTTAAAGAGGCCGATTCGCCGCTGGTGCGAACCGCATTCACAACATCTTTTAACAACATAACCTCCAAGGCATACCCCGGTGTTAGCGCGGGTGGATCATCAACGGTTTTTATCAACAATTTAGCTTCCAATAATGCATCAATTACTTTGTTACAGGCCGCTGCGCCAATACCCAATTGGATAGTCAATTGTTGGGCATTACAAGGCGGCCCTTTTGCATAATAAGACTTTCCAACCAACGCCATAATGGCTATGGATAATTTTTCTTGCACGCGATTGCTAAGACGTGTAGCTCTGGTATGCAATCGGCGATGCTCGGGATGCTGGTAATAAAACGAGATGCCACAACCTATCAGCAATATCAACCAACTCACATACAGCCAAATCATAAATATAATCAAACTGGCGAACACGGTATAAATCGCCATGTACTTGGTGGAATTGACCACAAAGCTGGTAAATATCCATCCGGCGCTTTGCCACATAATCCCGGCCACCAATCCACCGACAAGCGCCGACTTAAAATGCACCTTGGTATTGGGTATCAACATATACAAAAATGTAAACGTGACTATTACCAATATATAAGGTATGAATCGGCTGATGGCTTCGAAGACTAATCCTATGGCTTGAATTTGCATTAATTGCTGGATCAACGAAAAACTGGCAACGGAGGCTGTTATACCCAAGGCCGTGAAAATTAATACAGGCCCTACTAGAATCACACTGATATAATCACTAAAGCGCTGAGCAAAAGGCCTGCCTTCGCTGACCTGCCACGTAAAGTTGAAGGAGCGCTCGATTTTCTGAAGTAGCGATACCGCGGTGTACAGCAACAACACCAACCCCACAGAACCCAATACTCCCGCCTTCATGTTGTTGACAAACTCAATGATACGATTGGTAATCTCCACGCCCCTTTCTTCCAACGGTGCCAGGAAATTTAATAACATGGGTTCTATTTGATTTTGTACGCCAAATCCTTTCAACACGGAAAAACTGATGGCGATAAAAGGCACCAAGGACAATAAGGTGGTATATACCAAACTCATGGCACGCAAGGTCAACTGACCATCGACTAGGTCCCGAATCACCAAGTAACCAATGCGTAACACCTGAACCAGCGTTTGTTTCCACTTGGGATATGCATGCACATCGTTGATCCAGATAAAATCAGTGACTTGTTTTTGGAGTTGTGCTATGTCTAACATGTTAACTGTTTTATCCCGCTATATCGCCGCTACTTTTATAGGCTACAGACATCTTGGTTAAAAGTTTTCTGATTAAAAGGTTCCTGGTGAAAAGTATCCCGTTATAAAGTTTCCTTGTCAAAAATTATCCGATTTACGATGCATTTTAAGCGTGATCCACGCACAAGGTCTGTAAGATTTCACGCATATGGCGAATCGGCACCGAAAAATGCCCCTCACAGGGATAAATTTTCATTTGTGCATGCGATATCATTGCCGCGTGGCGTTGTCCCATTGACATTGCCAATGTCACTGTATGGTCGTTATCACCGTGCCACAAATAAGTTTCGACATTAATGCGAGCCACGTCAAATCCCCCAGGCATTTGATATAAAGCCAATTCCCTTACCGGGCCTTGGCAGCCTTGATTAAACGCTTCTTTTAAAGACGCCTGAATAACGTCTGAGGATCACTCAACAGCGTTTGTTCATCTTGGGATACTAACTTTATTCCAGTGTGCCGGACCTCGAATTGCGCCAATTGCGCCTCTAATCGCGAAGACGGAAAACCATGACAATACACTAAGGGGAGTCCTGCGGGATCACCATATTCCACATAACACAGCTTACGCTCGTCAGGGGGCACAAAGAATTGGGGTTCATTCACGCGGATTTTCGGTGGAGTCTGCTTCGACAGGTAATGCCGAATAATTGGTGGGCATCATTGGTAGCTCTCTTTTTCAGAACTTTTATGGTAGCAAAGTGACGTGTGTGTTTTTTAACCGCACATTACCAACATACCGATCATGGGTATATGAACTTCGGCAGATCGCTAACGAGCACCCAGCGGTTCGATTCAGAATCATAAGTCCATTTTTGCCTGTCGATTTCGATTTTTTCCCGGCCAACATTTTCGTCGTAGTAACGTATTTCCACGACTTGATCGGCCTCAGTGCCCTTGTCCGACACCCGAAATTGTTTCTGTGAATAGCCGGTGACGCGAATGGACTTCAACCTGTCATAGGCAAGCTGTTCATCGGCTTTATCCTTGCTGCGAAAACCGGGAATTATTTGATAATTCCCCCAGCGCACGGCCCTGTCATAAGCCCTTAAGGTATCCTCCAATTCCACCATTTTGGGATTGGAAATGCAGCCGTATAGCGCAAACCATATGCCCAGCAAAGCGAGCCACAACTTGCCGGTAGTCGGTTTATTAATTTGCATAATACTCCTTTTCACACTTTCTCGTATTTTCTTATTTTGGTCGTTATTATTTTAGACGATACCCGCGGTTTAATGCGCAATCCCGTCTTTGTCTATGGACAAAATAACATCAAAAGGTATCACGCCTTCTAAGGTTGCGTCATCGAAATTCGCACCGCGAATATCCGCGCCAAGAAGGTTCGCCGTGGTCAAATCCGCATTGACAAATCTTGCGTCTTGCAATTGAGACAAACTTAAATCGGTACCGATGAGCTTAGCCCCTTCAAAATCCGCGTCCGGCATAACGGTGCGATATAAACTGGCACCGCTCAAGTCAGCGTTGATAAGCCTGGCTTGATGAAGGTATGCATCATTTAATACCGCCAGATACAAATTGGCGAAGCTCAAATCACACAAAACCATGGTTGCCAATGTTAGGTTCGCGTGGCTTAAGTCAACACCTTGCAGATTCGCCTCGTTAAAGATGGCCCACTCCAAAACCGCATACGGCATTTTCGCATTAACTAATGAAGCTGAATTAAACACTGCCCCCATCATATTGTCGCCGGTAAAATCGGCGCCATTCATCTTCGCCCCAGTGAAAATTGTACCCACCAATAGCCCCCCTCTAAAATCGACACCTTCCAGTATCGAGTTACTCAAGTCCGCGGCCACAAAACGGGCGCCTTTTAAGGTTGCACCACGCAAATCCACACCGACAAGCTCGGCACCTACAAACCTTGCGTTTTCCAGGTTTGCTCCCACCAAATTGGAGTAACTTAAAAAAGCACCTTGCAACAATGAATTTTTTAAGTTTATATCGCTCAAATCGGCGTAGCGCACATCGATGTTCCTAAGATCCTTATTGCTCAAATCCATGCCGGACAAATCCGCACCACACAAATTGGCTCCCACACCGATATCGGTAAGTTTCGGTTTGTTGCCCCCTTGGAATTTGCCCTGGCATTGATCCATCATCTCTTCGGCAATAGCGCATTGCGTAAACAAGCCGGTCAAAAATAGACTGGCGACAAAAACTATCACCACCCAACTCTTCTGTTTCATGATCTTACCCATGTTTTTGTTAGTCGATATTCTCGCGTGTCATTAATAGAATTTTAGTTGTTTTAGCATTATTGGTGTGACGTGGATCAAACAATCTTGGTTTTCTTGGGACTGTGCCCATATAATGGGCAAATTACAACGCTTTAGTATCCTCTTCGCAATGACAAAACGCATATTTTCATACCCCGCCTCTGCCGAACAAGAAGCGCAAAGCATTCGGAACTTGTTGGAAGCCCATCACATTGAATATTTCGAGACACCGGCGAGCCGCTGGGGATTTTCCAATGCAGCCATTTGGTTAAAAAACAATGATGATGCGGATAAGGTAGAACAATTAT
>JASFLF010000189.1:0-6738 GCA_050118235.1 Gammaproteobacteria bacterium
GCGATGGCATAGTTCGCAGCTTTCGCTGGTAGGCGGATGCATGGGGGATTTGAAGTCGATGCCAGTGGTATTGGTTGGATTGTGGCATCCCACTTGAGCGCAGCCGGTTACAAAATTATGAGTGAAATCCTGAATATCGCTCCAGCCCGTAGTGGAGTGACAGACCTCGCACGCATTGGATGTTTGCGGATGGGTGGCAGGCTTATCCGCGTCGCTGTGACATCCGGTGCTGGCACAATTGGGCTGCGTCACAAAACTGTGATCGAACGGTGAATTCACCGGAGTCCATTGACCGGCGCTATGACAGGCCTCACACGCATCGGTGGTTCCCGGGTGTAGCGCGGATTTTTCAGTCACTACATGGCAACCCGAGCTCACACAGTTTGGCTGCAGAACATTGTCGTGATCAAACGGCAGGATCACCGGAATCCAAACACCGGCGTTATGACATAACTCGCACGCGTCGCTGGTTTGCGGGTGAGTGGGCGTTTTATCGGCGGTACTGTGACAGCCGGAGGTCACACAACTGGAAATGATCGCCTGGGAATGTTCAAAAGGCAGGTCGACGGGGATCCATCCGCTGTTGCTATGACAGGCTTCGCACACTGCCGTGGTTTGCGGATGGGTAGCCGGTTTATCACCATCGCTGTGGCAACCCGAGGATACGCAGTTGGGTTGTAATACATCCGCGTGATCAAACGGACTGACCAGGGAACTCCAACTGCTGGTATTGTTATGACAAGCCTGACAATTGTCCGTTGTAACAGGATGGGTGCCGCTCTTGTCTGTGGCGTTGTGACAGCCCGCCGCGGTACAGCTGGGCTCCGTTGTTAAGCTGTGATCAAACGGCGAGATGATCGGTAGCCACATCCCCATGGAGTGGCAAATTTCACAATTATTCACGGTCACTTGTGGATGGGTAGGGCCTTGATCGGCGATGTCATGGCAACCGGATGTGACACAAGTATTTTCCATCACACCGTCGTGATTAAACGGAGACATTACCGGCAACCAAGTTGGATAGCTATGGCACAGCTCGCAAGAGTTCGTGGTTAACGGATGTGTCGTCGGTTTGCCGGTAGCGGTACCCAAACCGTCATGGCACCCCGCTGCCCAACAGCTTCCGCTCACCAAGCTATGGTCGAACGACACCTGCGACCAGTCAGCCGGGCTTTGGTGGCAGGCACTGCAAATATCCGGTGTGGGCGGATGATTTACCGACTTATCGGAAGCATCATGACACCTGGCTGTTTCGCAAGTTATTGTTAGCGTCTCACCGTGTTCGAACGGTGATATGACCGGTATCCACCCGCTGTTGCTGTGACATGCCTCACAGTTGTCCGTTGTGGGCGGATGGTTGCCGGCTTTGTCGCCACTGTTGTGACAACCAGAGGATGCGCAGTTGGGTTGTATTACATCCGTGTGATCAAACGGTGTAAGCACTGGAGTCCATAGACCAGGACTGTGGCAAGCTTCGCATAAATCTTTAGTTTGTGGATGGGTTGGCGACTTGTCGTTGACACTGTGGCAGCCAGAAGATACGCAATTGGAAATGTTCGCAATCTGGTCATGATCCATTCGCAGTATTGGCGACCAAGCAGTGTTGCTGTGACAGGCTTCGCACACATTGGTTGTCGGCGCATGAGTTGGGGATTTATCGTTGGCATTGTGACACCCCGCAGACACGCAGTTGTGTTGCAAAACATATTCGGGGTCGTGGTTGAACGGACTCACCAAGACACTCCAACTGTTAGTGTCCATATGGCAAACATGGCAGATATCGCTTGTAAGAGGATGGGAACCTGTTTTATCCGCCGCGCTGTGACATCCCACTGCGTTACAGGTAGAGGTATCTACAAAAGCGTGATCGAATCTGTCGACCACCCAACTGTTTATGGTGTGGCACTCGCTGCAATCCTTCGGCCCTATAACCAGGTGATTCGGCCCCATACCGGTGGCGTTAACACCATTGTGACATTCTTTACAGGCCTGAGCGCTAACAGTGCTGTGGTCGAACAATGCTGTCGCACTGACCGTGAAGCTCACCGGGGTATGACAACTCTCGCAGGGAGCCGTGGTAACAATATGTGTCGCCGGCTGGCCTGCGGCAAATACGTTATCATGACATTTTTCACATTGTATCGGGAGTTCTTCAAACAAGCCCCCAATATGACACTGTTCGCACTCCAGGCGCTCGTGTTCGCCTTCCAATGGGAATCCAGTCGCCAAATGGTCGAAGGTTTCAGGTGATGCGGGTTGGGTATCCGCCGCAACGGAAGATGAGGCGGGCTGAATTTCCACCGCGGTATCCGCTGCAATGGAAGATGAATCAGATTGAGCGTTTGCGGCTAAGGCAAAAGTGGCTGGAAATAAAACGAGGATCAGCAGAGCAAGCAAAACCGTGACACCTGCCCGCTGTGTTGGTTTGTTATTGTTTATTGTTGTATTACAGCACCCCACCCCTGACTTCAAAATACCACCCCTACTGCTTATAAAGCTTGTAAAAACAGAGGACGTATGTACGAGAACGCCTCTACCGCTCAAAATTTTCTCTGAAACTCCAGTAGAAATAATTCATTACTGCAAAAAATTCTGCGCGCACACCGTGCCTGAAATCCCTTAGCAAGCACAGCAAATTGCTTATTGTTCTTCTGTAGGCCCTATAGCTTCTATGTAACGAAATCTTTGAGTCATTGTTTTTATTGTTGTCCGTTTTAGTAAGGTATTACAAAAATAGTGTTGTTACAACACCTTATCGTAAATCAAAAGACGGTACTTGATGTTGAAGGTAGTGTAAAGCAAACGAGATGAGAATGTTTTGATTAAATTAGTAGGTTTTTACCTACAATAGGCCGGATGTTTTCTTGGTAACTGGAAGAATCCATGGGTGCAAAATTCAGCCAGTGGTGGCGAGTAAGCAATATAAGATACAAATATTCAATTAGTTATTCTGTTTTTGCGATTTTTTTTGCATCCCGCTACCGGCACATCATGCCGGAAATGGTAAATGTCACTTCAGCCGGTGAGGAATCTTGAACGCCGTCGTTAACGATCAATGTTATGGTTTTCGGGCCTGTGGAAGTAAATGTGATATTAGTTCTTGGCTGCCGCGGCGTAGCTATGGTGCCGGTGCCCGTGGGCGCAATCCACCACTGATAAGTGAGATTTTGGTTTTCTGGATCGAATGAACCGCTGCCGTTAAACGAATACGCGGTGTTGCACACGCCGTTTGTACCGGGTGCTGATATCACTGCCACAGGTGGCTGGTTACCGGTGGGAGGCGGTGTGCCACCGCCCGGTGGTGGGTTACCCCCGGTACCATTACATGCGGGCGCATTTGCTACAATCTGAGTCCAACGGCTCGTATTATGACACTGATCACACGCCAAAGAGGTGGGGCAATGATCATTCGGTTTACCCCTGGCGATAGTATTGTTATGACAACGGCTGCACGAATCCGAAGTCTCCCCGTGATCTATTGTGTTTCGCGGTTGCCAATTGTTGGTTGTATGGCACGCATCGCACACATTGGTGGTTAACGGATGCGTTGGTGACTTAAACGTCGCTCCTCCGGCCACACCGTCATGGCAGCCCGCGGACGCACAGGCCAGATTGGCCACGGTCCCATGATCAAACACAGCGTCTGCCCATGTTGTAGTCGACGTATGGCAGGAATCACAGGGCAACGTGGTGGGAACATGTGTCGGGCTTTTCCCGGTTGCAATTATGTTGTTATGGCAGATTTCGCACACCTCGTTGGTTTGCCCGTGGTCAAACGGAATATTCAGATTTTTCCACACGTTATAAGTGTGGCAGGCGTCGCATACATTCGACGTATTTGGGTGGATGCCCGATTTGCCGGTCGCTGCCACGCCGTCATGGCACCCTGCCCGCTGGCAGTTCACCGCGTTCAACGGATCGGAATGGATGTTGGTTACCTGGGTCCAGTCTGTGGTGTTATGACACAAATCGCAGGTATCCGAAGTCAGCGGATGACCAGGCCCTTTGCCTCTGGCGGCGGTTCCATTGTGACAACGAACACAGTTGTCCAACGCTTGACTATGATCGATTTGCGGTAGTGGCGACCAACTGCCGGTGTTGTGACAGGCTTCACAGGCATTGGTGGTTGCCGGATGCGTACCGGATTTATTCGTGGCGTTTTGCCCGGTATGGCAAACCAAACACGCCGCTGAGGTTTGCGAGTGATCGATGATTGGCAACAGCGGTGTCCACGATGTAGTGTCATGGCAGGCCTCACACAAATTCGTGGACGCGGGATGTGTGCCCGATTTATTGCTGGCGTTTTGGCCTGTGTGACAGGTGGCGCAACTGGCTGTGGTTTGGCTGTGATCAATGCTGGTCAGCGGCGGTAGCCAAGCGACTGTATTGTGGCAAGCCTCGCACGCACTCGTTGTTGATGGGTGCGTCGCGGGTTTGAACGTGCGGGAGCTGACCCCATCGTGGCAGTTGGCGCCGGAGCAGCTTTGTCCGGACACGGTGGCGTGGTCGAATGTCACGTTTAAGAAACTCACCGTGTTGTGACACGAATCGCACGCTAAGTTGGTGTTGATGTGGGTCGGATTCTTGCCAGTGGCCCTCGCGCCATCGTGACAGTTCGCGCACTGATCACTGGTTTGCGAGTGATCGATAACGGACAATAGCGGCTTCCAGCTCGGATAAACATGACATGCCTGACATTGCATGCTGGTTAGCGGGTGGTTAGCCGTCTTGGTAGTGGCGGCTCCACCGTGACAATCCACACTGCCGCAACCATCCACATAGTTATGGTCAAACGCCGCCGCATCGGTCCAGTCGTTGGTATTCTGATGACAGGATTCACAGGCATCGGACGTCAGTGGATGATTGCCGCTGAGTGACAATTTGTCCGCTTCCGTGTGACAGCCTGCGGAAGCACAATTGGGCTGTGTCACCTGATCGTGATTGAACGGTAAAATTACGCCGTCTCGCCAGTCCGCCGGATTCTGGCCCGGCCTGTGACACGCTTCACACAAATCGGTGGTACCTGGATGGTTCGCGCTCTTACCTCCGGCAGGGCTGCCGCTATGACAGCGGATACAGACATCCGAGGTTTCGTCATGATTAAAAGGTCTGGTGGGCTCCCAGGATCCAGCCGCATGGCATTGCCCGCAGGCGTCCGTGGTTAGGGGATGGTTGGTGGTTTTATCGGCCGCGCTGTGGCAACCGGCCGCCGTACAACTGGTGGTGTTTATTTGGTCGTGATCAAACGGCAGGATCACGGGCAACCACGCATTATTGCTATTATCATGGCAGGCCCAACACTGGTTAGTGGTCGGCGGATGACTGGCGCCTTTATCCGTTGACGAATGGCAACCGCTGGCAGTACATAGAGCTTCACTCGTCTGCGAATGATCGAACGGTGATGCCAACGGCAACCACTGGCCTTTGCTGGAGTGGCACACACTGCAATCCACAGGAGCCACATTGGGATGTCCCGGTCGTTTGTCGGCCTGTGTGTGACAGCCACTGTCCATACAACTCTCCAAAGGTGTTAAGCTGTGATCGAAACCGGGATCCACAACCCAGCTTCCCATGGACGTGTGGCAAAGTTCGCAGTTGTCGGTAGTGACTAGAGGATGATTTGACAATCGATCAGAGACATCGTGACAACCGGCACGATTGCAACCGGGTTCCATGACGCCGGCGTGATCGAACGGCGAATTTAACACCGACCAAGTGGGATAGGTGTGGCAATACTCGCAGGTATTAGAGGTCAACGGATGGCTGGGGGGCTTGCCCTGCCCCGGCCCCGAGCCATCATGACATCCGGCACTGCCGCAGTTACCTAAAATTTCATTGTGGCTTAACGGCTGGATGTAAGGTAGCCAGCCGGTGTAATTATGGCAAATGTGGCAATTGTTAGTGGTGTATGGGTGTGTGGGCGGTTGTTCCGATGTACTGTGACATCCCACTGCCGTACAACTGGTGATGGGTTCATAGGCGCTATGGTCGAACACATCAACAAACCACGACGATATGGTGTGACACTCACTACAATCCGACGTGGTTAAAATATGATTGGGTGGTTTGCCGGTCGCATTGGTACCATTGTGACAACTTTCGCAGCGTAGTCCACTTACACTCCCGTGATCAAACAACGCTTGAGCGCTGGTCGCGAAACTGATTGGTGTGTGACAGGTTTCGCAAGGCGCTGCTGTGGGAATATGTGTCGGGGGCTGGCCAACAGCGAACACATTGTCATGACATTGGTTGCATTCTTTAGGCAAAGTATCGAACACACCACCTAAATGACATTGCTCACAAGCTAAGTTCTCATGTTCACCGTCTAAAGGGAAACCGGTGGCCAAATGATCGAACGTGGTGGGATCGGGAGGAGTTTCCGCGGCAAATACAGGAATCAGCCCCATGCAAAACAACAACATTAGTAAGCCAATGCCGTATTGCATAAATCTGTTCTGTATTTGATTGATTTTTAGTATCCTAAACTTCAAAGAATTTAATCCCCTACCGCCTTAAAGAGATTTTAAAGTCCAGGCTTTAAACGCAGGAAAGCGCATTGCTCAAATGCGCAGGTGCGGCAGACCCCTTTATCCGTGTCAGAATGCCCCAATCGGATTGTGTAACAATCCTTGCCCCCGTAGCGTAATCAACCCCGACTCGATTACGCTGCATTGAGTATGTGCTTCGACTTTTTCAAACGACTCAACAGCAGTACCGCGTTAGCCGAAACTTTATGGT
>JASFLF010000190.1:0-6704 GCA_050118235.1 Gammaproteobacteria bacterium
AGCCCGCTAAAGCGCCTTGCTCCATGACTTGGCGCACGCCTTTTTCCACAGCCGGTATGAATTGGCCCGGAATAGCACCTCCCACCACCGCATCGACAAACTCAAATCCTTGTCCACGTTTCAACGGCTCGATGCGCAGGAACACTTCACCAAACTGACCGGCGCCGCCGGATTGTTTCTTATGGCGAAAATGCCCTTGCGCAGGCGCAGTAATGGTCTCCCGGTAATCGATCTTCGGCACATGAGCTTCCGCATCCACATGGAAACGGTCTTTGATTTTTTCCATCGCCACGCGCAAATGCAACTCACCTAACCCCTTGATGACGGTTTCATGGGTGCTTAAGTTGCGCTCTACCATAATACAAGGATCTTCGGTGGCAATTTTCTCCAAGGCCTCCGCCAGTTTTTGTTCATCGCCTCGGGTTTTTGCGCTCAAAGCCAGACCGCTCATGGGCGTTGGCAAATCCAGCGACGGTGCGTGCAAATGGCCTTCCTCGTTGGCCTCATGAAGAATGGCATCGAATTGTATTTCGTCCACTTTTGCCACCGCGCAAATATCGCCCGGCATCCCCACGTCCGTCTCAATATGTTCCTTACCTTGTATGTTAAACAGATGACCTACCTTAAACGGCTTTTTTTCTTCGTGCGCAAACAGCATAGTGTCTTTGGTAATTTTTCCTTGGTGGATGCGAAACACACCCATGCGGCCGATAAAAGGGTCAAAAACCACCTTAAATACATGGGCGAGCACGGGCCGGTCGGTAGTGGGAGACGGCATAAACCAACCAGGTGCATCGGATTCGGTTTCTTTTAAGAATTTATGCGCCGTACCTTCCAGCGGATTGGGCATTAATCGCTGGAACACCTGCAGTAACTCTTCGACACCCACACCGCTGCGAGCGGACACAAAGCACACGGGGATCAAGTGCCCTTCACGCAAAGCTTTTTCAAATACATCATGCAACTGCTGCGCTGGCACATCGCCTTGCTCGAGGTATTGTTCGGTGTACGCATCGTCCACTTCCACCACTTGTTCGATTAAGCGGGTGTGGACCTGCGCCACGGAGGAAAATGCCGTTTCCCCTTTAACGTTAAAAAAACAATCCACCACCGCGTTACCGTCTTTGGCAGGCAGATTCACCGGTATACACTCGGCGCCGAAAATGGCGTGGATGTCATCCAACAGCTGAGACAATTTCGGTGCTTCACCATCAATCTTATTGATGATAATCATACGGCAATAATTATGCGCGCAAGCCCAATCCATTAACCGTCGCGACATGGTTTCAATGCCGTTTTGAGCGTTGATGACAACCGCTATAGCATCGGCCGCCGGCGCGGCGCTCAGTGTTTGGCCTACAAAATCAGGATAGCCGGGCGTGTCTAATAAATTTATGTGGGTGCCGTTGTACTCCAGCGATACTACCGACGTGCTGATGGAATGGTGGTGAGCTTGTTCCTCGGGCTCAAAATCGCAAACCGTGTTACCTTTTTCCACACTACCCAATTTAGTAATTACACCCGCCTCAAACAACAGCTGTTCAACGAGACTGGTTTTACCTGCACCACCATGTCCGACCAGCGCGATATTTCTAATATTTTCTGTGCGATAGTTTGCCATAGCACAATCCCCTCCTTCTTTGCGGAAAATGACGAATCACATTAGTTACTAAGTTTAGACCACCCACTGTGCGAGGGGTAATTGTGGTTGGTGGCTCAAGCACTAAGAATTGATATTTTTCCTAAAATGGAATGACTGCTTTCTCGTTGATCAAACAACTGGAAATACCGAACACTAAAGATCCGGAACCGCTGCCTTTCAACAAGCCCCGATTTCCGAGTGAATTGTTCTTCATAACCGCTTGCTCGACTCATGAAATAGAATCGCAAACCTCCCCTGACCATACCACCAATAGGTTAAATCCTCCCGTTAATTACGTGCCCCATGCTATGTGCTCTGTTACGGAATTGCTGATTTCCGAGATAAACAAAAATGACCCCACTCCCAACAACTAATAACGAACCCCGATAATAAAAAGGACAAAACACCAACGCGACTACGTAGTCTCAAGACGACTCTTTGTACGCCATCAACCTAAGACAAATCTCTCTATATATACAGATATTTTTTGCTATCAAATTTTCTTACATTCTTTTTCGACGTGATTAACAAAAATTTGATTTCGATCATTCTATCGGTAAATTTTTGCAGCAATTTCTCTTTTCCATCCAGCCTCACTCAAATTTTTAGGCTTAACTAAGTTCTGGGTTTATTTTTTTCAGACAGTACTAATCAATAAGGAGAAAAAAATGGTCACGAATGTAACCAAGCTATCCCTGGTTGCAATCGCCACATTGAGCATAGGGGCTTCCGCCTTTGCCGACGATGGTGAATTGCTACGCAAGAGCATGTCCAAGGCTTCGGGTCAACCCAGCACAGATCCCGTATCCGAGGCGGAACATGCTTTTATTGATACGATGAAATTTTATGTGCCGGCGCAAGCATCGAATGGCGTGGTCGATTTGATCGATTACTACAACGCCGATGAACAGTTGGTGGATTCACGCGCATACGCCAAGCCTTTGATTGGTGTGTATATCTACGGACCGGCCGAAGAGGTGGAAGGTGTAGGGTTTGTCGGCCACGGCAAACGCGACGCCTATGCTGCGGTAAGCCTGGACGACGGCACTACGTGGAAGCGCACCAATCTCTCCGAGTCTGCGGATCTCACCTCCTGCGACAGTAATAGCGCGGGCGGATGCAGCGTTGTGCGCGAGGACATCCCCCTCTTCGCGGATACGGAGTTTGCTTACCCCGGCGACGTGGTGAATATCTTTCAATCCACGGTGGGCAGCAACACCCTGGCGGTGTGGCCAAGCCGTTACTGTCGGGGTGGATCGCCTAACTATTCTTTGAATACTAGTAACCCGGACAAGCTGTATGCAATTGCAGATTATATGGGTATAGACATTGGCACTGATCCCGACAATCCAAGCAACCCTTCGCCCGACGATTTATATCTCATCGACATGTTCGGCGTGGGCGGCTCGCAGGGCTCCATTGATTACAGCGAAGACAAGTTCGAACAAAACCAGCCGGTCAAAGAAGTCCCGTTTAATTGTATTTGGGCGGCACGCGGCACTTTGGTACAAGGCGACGATCCGCGCACTGAGGATGTAACAGAGGCCAGTTTTATGCGCTGGTTCAAAGCAGAACGTTTGTCATCCGGACGCCGAGACGTGAACCGTATAGAAGCCAGTTGCGTGGCCGGGGCCGGTTGCGCCATCACTTGGCAGGAGGACCCGGATGGGCTTAGAGCAGGCCAGGGTCTTGGCCCCGGTGAGGGCTGGAGTGGCGCCGTCGCCAACAGTCAAACTGACACTTGGTATTCCTACATCAGCTGGGAACACTTCAACCTGGTTGAGGACCCTACTGACGAGGCTGGCGCCAATATTATTACTCTGGCCGAATATGAGGAACTGGCGGCAAGTGGTGGTGATATCACCCAGAAACCGCAGGTTGGTATTCCATTCGCCATGCCCATGCGGGTGACCGACAACGCCCGCTGCAATGTCACCAATCCTCAACCTTATTGCAACGGCTCGGCCATCAGCGCAGATCATCCGGATGTGTTAAATCCGCTTGACTACGGCATGAAAGACATGTGCGCCGATACCACCCAGATCCCTACCGGCCCCGACAATACACCCGCTGATATCTGTGTGACTGAAGACGGTCTGCCGCTGGTGGGCAACATCGCTGCCACCCGTCCGCGGCTGGGACTATTTGGTTATGACAGCGACAGGGACGACGTGGTTGATAGCGCCTTTGTGATATTCGAGGCTGAAGAGTCCAAAGGGCTGGGTGCATTCGGCTTCACCGAGACCGGCGAAGCAGGGACGCCCTGCGATCCCGATATTGAGGAGGGCTGTATTGCTTTCGATGAAGGTAAAAATGTCTGGTATTACTCCTTCAACATGGAATTGACGGGGGACAACGCCGGTAACTACGCCGACAAAGACAACCTGGACAGCTTGCTCGCCAATCTGGGCGGACACGGAAACCAACTGAATCAACCCGAAGTGGATTGGACAACCGGCGAATTTTATCCGGTGCGCAATACGTTGTATCTCTGGGATTTCGGTTTTTACAACTATGAAATCTGGAACACTGAAATTGCCCGTCGCGGTAGCTTGCTGGCACAACCACTTTCCGTATTGTCCAACAATCCGAATGTTGCAACAGGTACAGGTAGTACTACCCCATCTCCGGCGGATGAGCCAATTATGGTTGCCGCACTTGATGAACAGTTGCAGACGGTGGCAAGCGATACCGTCGTTGCACTGGCCACCACCGATGCTGCTGCCACACCGGACGTACCGCCTGAACAATGCAACGATGTCCCAGCCACACCGGCCATTCCCGCCGATCCCAACGGTCCGGGCGAGCCGGCAACGCCTGCCACGCCCGCTATACCGCCAGGTAATTGTGGCAACGGTGGTGGAGGCGGAAGCAAATCCAGGCTGGTCGCATTTCCGGCCTGGAAGCAAGGCATTATGAACCAGGGCGGACCGGCCGACGTAATGGCTCGTCGCATTATCGCACCCAATGGCTGGAGCCCGGGTAAAGGCAATCCTTATGCTTTTCGTAATATGGATTGTGAAGTTTGGTTATACGGACGTGACAGTAGTGGTACCCCTGAAAACCCTTACTACCCCGACGGCTTGTGCATGGATTCAGCAATCAACCTATCGGGCTACATCCCCGACAGCTGTACCGATTCTCAGGCTGGAGGAGACGTATTGTGTCCGCAAGTGGACTTGAGCCAGGGTACCACTTTCGGTGTTAGTGACACTAATCCCACATTACAAGGCAACCAGGTTGAACCCAACACCACTAAAGTGCTGAGCTGGCACCAATGCCCGGCCGCCTTCACTACCGTCAGCTCCAGCGACGGACTGGAAGTGCTAACCTGTGACACTGACCTCAGAACCGACGCCAGCACTCTGGCCGATCAGTCCTGGTACAATCCGCTGGATGTCGCCAAGGGCCACCGCGGCTACCTGGACGGCGACTTTATCATGTTGTTATACGCCTGGTCGCCCAACTGGCGCCTTAATGCCAAAGGCAACGACCGTTATGAGTTGTACATTCGCCGCTCCTTCGACGGTGGTGAAACCTGGACCACCTTGCCCGGCAATTACCGGCATGCGGATGGTGGGCAATTCAGCGGCGCCGGTACCACCACTTGCGAAACCTTCCGTTCGACCGAGACCGGCGGCGGAGGCATTAGCGAACCGCACGTATGTAATCAATACGCAGCCGGAGCAGCTGAACAGGCTCGCAATGTCACGCAACATAAATCAATGCGAATAACAACACTGGATCCACGCTTCGCAATGACCGGTTCGCCGAAAGGTGTAAGTATTACTGCCGATCCGTTTGCAGTCGGCATTCCCGATCCAGAAGGTGAAGATCTGCGTGATCCATCTCGCTATGCGATCGTCTATGAGACCGGCGACAACACCACCACCGCAGAAGGCGAACCGGAACCGGACGATTTGTTTTACAGCCGTGCCGTGATGTTTGGTGATCATTACCAGGTATGGGCGGAAGAGACCGATCTTAGTGTTTGCTATCCCTCAGATCCCCACGACAACGAAGTGGCCGAGGAAATAGTCGGCAGCGGTTTCTGTAACGAGTTCGAGCAACTCGATCAAGGTTCGCCGGGACTGCAAGCCAGCGAGGCCAGCCTGGAAGCCAACCCCGGCGGCCAGTTTATCTACGGCGTGTGGGCGCAATGGCTGTACGACGAGGATACCGACACCTTGGTTGAATCCGACGCCATGGCCCGTCGCGTATGGTACATCGACGACTACATACCCAGTGATGCCTGGGTAATCGGCGGGGGTAGCAGCGGTGGAGGTGGAGGCGGCACCAGCCCCTAGCGACGACTAAAAAGAACCGGCGGCGGGTCGCAAACGACAGCGCCCCGCCGCCATTTCAACCGAGAAGAATATGATTGCAACGCGCAACTGTGGAACCACCGAAGCGTGCGCGCATCACACATGAACGGAGGATATTCCCATGTTAACAACCCACCGCCCCACGCAGGGCACATTGGTATCCGTAATATTTACTGCAGGATTGCTTTTCGCAACCTCATCCGTAAACGCCACCAACAATGGACTGCAAGACTGGCGCAACACCTATCCTAATTCCAACTCCGACGATGCCGGCTGCCAATTGTGTCACGGCGGCAGCACCTCGCAACTCAATGCCTATGGTAGAGATTTGTGCCTGCAGTTTGAGCAAAACCAGACCGTACCGAGCGATTGGAGCGCAAGCATTCAAGCCATCGAAAACCTGGACTCCGACCTGGACCCCAACGCCTCAAGCAACGCCCAGGAGATCGCCAACGATACCCAGCCGGGATGGACCACAGCCACCAATCCACTATATATAGCGGATTTCACTCAGGGTTGTGCCGAAGTCGCGGCCGATTCCACCGTGCCGAATAATGTCCCGCTGCCTTACGATATTGCTGTTACAGGCGACCCCATCGCCCATCCGGGTGGACCGTATGCGGCACTCGTAGGCGAAACCATTACTTTCGACGGTAGCGGATCGACCGACGATGGAGAGATCGTACGTTACGACTGGAGCTTCGGTGATGGAACCTCCGCTCTCAATGCCGGCCCCA
>JASFLF010000191.1:0-6670 GCA_050118235.1 Gammaproteobacteria bacterium
GGCCTGTCGGGATTAGACGAAAAAGCCGCGCGGGGGCAAAAATCATGAGTGATTGTTTATTTTGCAACATCAGCCAAGGTACCATTCCTTCGGATATTGTTTATGAGGATGATCAAGTCATTGTTTTCAAAGATATTTATCCAAAAGCGGATGTGCATCTATTGATTATTCCTAGAAAGCATATTGGCAGTTTAAACGAATTGGATGCAAGTCATGATGCCTTGGTCAGTCACATGATACGGGTGCTGCCAAAAGTAGCCCGAGACCAGGGGTTGGATAACGGTTTTCGCACTATTATTAACACCGGTCCTGGCGGCGGTCAGGAAGTTTATCATTTACATATGCATATATTAGGTGGTGATTCATTGCCTGGTTTTGCGTAAGAGTACCTGTTATTTTTTCAGGCTAATGCAGTACACTGCACGGTTTACGTTACGGAGATAGATACCATGGGTATTAGTATTTGGCAATTATTGATTATTTTTGCAATCGTTTTGTTGTTATTCGGCGCGAAACGCTTGCGTAATGTGGGTGGCGATTTAGGCGCCGCGGTGAAAGGATTCCGTTCCGCCATGAAGGATGGCGAAGAGGAGTCCAAAGAACCGGAGAAACGCATTAGTAGCGATCAACAAGGCACTGTCATTGAAGGTGAAGTGACCTCCAAAGAAAAAGAAAAAGTAAAAGAAAATGAAAAAGTCTGACATCGACTGTTATCCGCATTGTCTTTAGCGGCTGGACTCAGCAATCACTCGGTACATAAGCGCCAGGTAATCCATGTTTGATATAGGCTTTTGGGAGCTTGCGGTCATAGGGGTCGTCGCCTTGATCGTTATAGGGCCGGAAAAACTCCCGGCCGTGGCCCGCACGATGGGTTACTGGTTTGGTAAGGCGCGGCGATTTGTGGCGACCGTGCAGGATGATATCAATCGCGAAGTGAACAAAACCGAGGAATTGAAGCGCTTGCTGGAGGAACAATCCAAAATCAAAGAAATGCATGAAATCATCGAACAAACCGTTGATGAAACCAAAAAAAGCGTCTCTGTCGGTGCGCACTTGAATCAACCCAAAGTTGCTGACGACCGCCATCATGATGTAGACGAAGGCAAACAAGATGGCAAACGAAAAGAGCAAACAAAAAAAATCACCGCAGACTCATCTGCACATACTACTCAAGAGTCCGTAACCAAAACACCACCCGCAGATCAAGTGAATGAGCAAGCCAAATGATTTTCCGCCGCAAGATCAGACTTTTGTCTCCCACCTCGTTGAATTAAGAGACAGGCTGCTGCGCGCCGTATTGGCGGTGTTGATCATATTTCTAAGTCTGTTTGCTTTTGCCAATGACTTATATACCTTCTTAGCCGAACCGTTGTTGCGCTACATGCCGGAAGGCACCAGCATGATTGCCACCGAAGTCGCTTCGCCGTTTTTGACGCCGTTTAAATTGACGCTGGTGTTGTCAGTGTTCGCCGCCATGCCGGTGATACTGTACCAGTTGTGGGCGTTTGTGGCCCCGGGGCTGTATCAAACCGAAAAGAAACTGGTGCTGCCGTTGCTGGTATCCAGCACATTGTTGTTTTATTTGGGCATGGCCTTCGCGTATTTCGTTGTATTTCCGCTGGTGTTCAAATTTTTAACCGGCGTGGCGCCCGAAGGGGTGGCGGTCATGACTGATATCAGCCGTTACCTGGATTTTGTGCTGAAACTGTTTTTCGCTTTCGGCATTGCCTTTGAAGTGCCCATCGCCACCATCCTGGTGATCTGGACGGGCATTACCACCGCTGAGAGTCTTGCGTCCAAACGGCCTTATATCATCGTGATCGCATTTGTGGTGGGTATGTTGTTGACACCACCGGATGTGATTTCGCAAACCTTACTGGCGTTGCCGATGTGGTTGTTGTTCGAACTGGGATTGGTGATGTCTAAGCTTTATACCAAAAAACCGGATGAGCAAGAGGACGGCAATAATGGTGGTGCGCGAACAGCGCCAAATAATGCAGCCGCTACTGCCGCTACCGAAACATCCCAGGCCTCTTCTGCGGGAACCGCCACGAAAGAGCCTGTTGCGGATGAAGATTACCAGCCTCTCAGCGAGGCGGAAATGGATGCCGAATTAGATCGCGTGGAAGCCGAGGAGTCGGAGCGATCCGGCGACACGGAAGCTCAGCCGGATAATGATTCTCACGAGGAAGCGCCCCATCCGGAGTTTGAGCCCATATCCGAGGAAGAAGCGCGGCGCATAGACAATCCGGATTATGATAGTAAAGAAAACCCTGACGAAGATAAGCCTTCCAAAGAATGATTTCGGCTTAATTCTTTATGCTAACTTTTCTATAATCGACTAAATTTTATCAAAAGGTGGCAATATGACTCGAATGGTTCAATGTGTGGTGTTGAAAACCGAAGCCGAAGGCCTGGATTACCCGCCGCATCCCGGTGAATTAGGTAAGCGAATATATGAAAATGTCTCCAAAGAAGGCTGGCAGAAGTGGTTGGAGCGCTTGACCACGATCATCAATGAAAATGGTTTGACCACCGCCGATGTGGATAGCTTGAAACTGATTGAACAACACATGGTGGGATATTTATTCGGCGAAGGTGAATTCGGTGGTTTGCCGGAAGGCTTCCGGCCGCAGGGTAAAAAATAAAATTTAACCACGAAGGACACGAAGGACACGAAGGACACGAAGGCACGAAGAAAAACCCTTTTAAATCCTTCGTGTCCTTCGTGCTTTAGTGGTTAAAATCAATTACCCACCTAAACCGCCTCCAACTTCCACAACGGACCAACGACAATATTGAGCAAACTGTGCGCCTGGCGTAGTGCCGCTTCCACTTCTTGTGGACTGGGTCCACGGGCGAATATAAATCCCAGGTAGCTGGATCCTTCGGGCAGGGTTTGCAGTTGGTAACCTTCACGAACGCTAATCACAACGGATTCGATAAGGGGAATCTTTTGCGCGGCCAGCACGCCTTCCACCCGGCGCAAAATGCCCGGTTTGGGGGTGGGAATCATTAACACGCCGGCGGCCTCTTCCATGGGCTGTATGTTTAGCCTCAGCCCCAAACTATGGGCGATGACCAGTTGTTCCAAACTATAGCCGGTACCGAATTTCAATAATTGCGCGCATTCACCGCCGATGGTGCGGGCGGCCACTTCAATGATCCAGATCTGGTTGTCATGCAGGCGTAATTCCGCATGTACCGGTCCGGTTTTTAAACCATAGGCTTGGCAGGCGGCATGCACTCGCTGGAATATGAATTGTTGCAGTTCCAGAGGCTGTCGCGAGGGAGTGATGTAATAGGTTTCTTCGAAAAACGGACCTTCGAGAGGATCGGGTTTGTCAAACAACGCCAGGGGCAGAAATTCACTTTCGGTTAAAAAACCTTCCACAGCCACTTCAATTCCCGGTATATATTCCTCCACTAATAATAGGCTTTTCTCCTCTTCGTTGGCGACCATCGCAACGATGTTTTGTATTCGCTCACAGGCCTCAATAAACTCATTGTCATTGTTGACGCGTATCACGCCGCGGCTGCCGGACAAGCTCACCGGTTTGACCACACACGGAAAAGGGAATCCTGTCATTTGTGGTGTTAAGTCTTTTCTTAGATCGATCCGCCGAAATTGAGGCGTGGGTATGTGGTGTTGGTGTAATCGTTCCCGGGCGAGGTCCTTGCGGCGGGAAAAACGTGCGGCTGCGGGTGGATTGTGCGGCAATCCCAGGGCTTGGGCGATCTTCGCGGCCAATTCCACCGTGTAATCGTCGGGGGCAATGATACTTTGGTAAGGCTTTTGACGGGCTATGCGCAGGATTTTTTCCAGCGCTTGTTGTTCATCGTCGAGATTGATGTGCACACCCGCGGCGATTTCATTCACAAGCGAATTCTCGCCACGGGAGGCGATTTGTAACTCAACGTTCAGGGAGTTCGCGGCCTTGAGATAGGCCGCGATGCGATAACTGTCTGGTGGGGCGACCAGTAATAACCTTGGTCTTAATCGCGGTTTTTGCTTAAGTGACCGCTTGGATGACGACGCGGTTATGCACAACCTCCACCGGCTGCGCCGCATGCCGAACAAGCGCCCGAACCGCCTGTGGCGGCGAACACGTTACGGAATACAAAGCTGGCGCCCATCCCTTGTTCCACATAATCGATTTCCACGCCATTTAAATAACTTAACGCTACGGCGTCCACATACATGGTCAAGCCGTCTTTTTCCAAGATGCTGTCAAATTGGGTTGGTGCTTCGGCGAATGTCATGCCGTAAGTCATACCACCGCAACCACCGCCGGAGACAAAAATGCGCACTCCATTGACTTCTTCTTCAGCACTCAGCAATTCGATTAACTTTTCCTGGGCCGAGGGGGTTACATTTACTTCATCAGTAATAGTGGATTTATATTCTGGCATTGCGCTCATGGGTATTACTCCCTAAATAAAATTGAGATATCACGGGTAACATTTCTTACTATTCTACTCACATATGAGTGAAGTTTCGAGCTTTCAATGGTGATATACCTTTTGCTTCAGGATTAAAGAATACACGATTGATCGTCGCTAATGGATCAAATGGATAAAAACCACGGAAAACGTTATGGCTATGGAAACATTCTTTATGAAATCGGTGACTATCCGGCATAAATTGTGGGGTGGCTTTTTCGTCATACTGATCGTTTTATTGGTCGTATCGATTAAAACACTATGGAGCGTGGCGGATACGCAACACCGCGTCGGGGGTATGACCCAGGATTATCAACCCACTTTGATGGCGGCAATGAATTTGAGAGCCGCACTCAAGGAGACGACCACGGCGTTGGGATTCTACCTACTAACCCAACGGCCGCATTATCTACAATCCTATGAAGACTATTTGCGGCGTTTGGATGTCGCTATCGACAATTTACGGCAAACCCCTTTGCTGCAGCGTGACACCGAGGTGGCGGAAACCGTGGCCGATGTCGAGGCCGGTCTCAATGAATTCAAATCGTATAAAGCCAAAATGGTACAACTGGCGCAGAATCTAACGGACAATTTCAGTGCGCTAGGTTATGCCGGCAGCAATATTAATCCGTTGTCCCGGGAAATGCTGCAAGCCATATCCAATATGTTGTTATCCGAGCAAGAAGAGGCGGCCAACGCCGAGCGCCGCAAGTTGTTAAACGCGATGGCCGATTTGCGCTACTTGTGGAGTAGCGTGATTAATAACGCGCGTATTTATATGTTTTATGGCAATGATGACGCACTATCCAATGTGTATTTATTTATTCAAGGCGCCAAAGATTTGTTGGCGAAAATACAAAATATGGGCGTAGCGTTGACGTTTGAGCAGGAGGAAGCCATACCTTTTTTAAAAGATGCGATCTCCAAGTGGGAAAACCATCTAAAAGCGGTGGTGGATTTACACAAGGGCGATAAAGTCCGCATGGACGCTTATTTGATTCGCACCGAAGTGAGCCCGGTGCTCGACAGAATCGATAACAAGCTGCAGAGGCTTAGCCACTATTTACGAGATAGAACTAACAACTCCAGTCAAGAGCTGATTGCCCAAACGCAAACCACCACCAACGTCGTGTCATTTTTGCTGGTCGCCGGCATAGGTGTAGGGATTATGTTGGCCTGGTTGATGACTCGCATGATTGTGACCCCGATACGCGTGGTGGCCGCAGCGATGGAAGATATCGCCGATGGCGATGGTGATCTCAGCCGCCGCTTGAACGTGTCAGGCAGTGATGAAGTGGCATTGTTGGCTTCGGGTTTTAACCGCTTTGTGGAAAAGACCCAGCATATTATTCGTCAAGTATCGGAATCGGTAGGCCAGTTGGATGCCGCTACCGGTGAAATGACCCATATTACCGATACCACTACCCGGACCATGATGCAGCAGAAACAACAAACCACATTAGTCGCCGATGCAGTCAATGAAATGTCGGCTGCCGCGCAAGAGGTCGCGCAAAATGCCGAACAAACCGCTCAAGCGGCGCAACACGCCGATCAAGAGACACACCACAGCCGGCAAATCGTCGATCAAGCCATCGCTGGCGTGGATGAGTTGGGAGATGATATCCGGCAAACCGGTGAGGTCATCCAAAAACTGGGGGATGACGTGCAGCAAATCGGCGCCGTGATCGGTGTTATCCGCGATGTTACCGAACAAACCAACTTGCTGGCGTTAAACGCGGCCATCGAAGCGGCGCGTGCGGGTGAGCAGGGAAGAGGATTTGCCGTGGTTGCCGATGAAGTGCGTACCTTGGCCACTCGCACTAAAGAATCCACAGATACAATTATTGAAAAAGTGGAAACTCTCATTCGCGATGCCAAGCTTGCCGTAGATCGCATGCAAACCAATACAGACAAAGCAAAAGCGGTTATCGGTCTGGCCAATAATGCCGGTGAAACCTTGACATCGGTCACTCAGGCCGTAGCGAATATCAATTCCATGACCGAACAAATCGCCCAAGCCGTGGACCAGCAGTGGAAAGTGGCCCAAACCGTCAATGCCAATATCGAAAATATTATCCAATTGTCGGACTCCGCCGATCAAGCGGCCAATCAAGTGGCCGGTAACAGTCATGGTCTACAGCGCCTATCCGAAAATCTCAATACTTTAGTGGCAAAATTCAAAGTCTAACCGTCAATGAACCACGAAAAACCTTTTTAAAATCCTTCG
>JASFLF010000192.1:0-6608 GCA_050118235.1 Gammaproteobacteria bacterium
CTTTCCCAGGTGATCACTCCTCCAGATAAAACGCCTTTTGCTTCGACAATATCTTCACTAACATCAAGGGACGAAAAAAACTCTGTTCTGTTTTTGACTTCACCGTCAATAATAAACCCAGTGTCCGGAATTAATCTCGTATCAATTGCTACACCATTGATGGCGAAAATTATCCCTGGTGAAATTTCAGCTGTCACGCTGCCCTGTAATGATGCATCATCGCCACTGGATTCGGTATCGATACGTCTTGCTACAACAGTCGTATTGTTTTGTTGAAAACCACGAATTCTGATTCTAGTGCCCTGGGCCAGATCCGCAAAACCATCGGGAAATGCGCTATCATAATCTGTCAGGTTGTCAGTCCGTATAGTAAGTCCGCTCATGCCTGCCATTGTAATGCTATCGGTACCTAAACTAGCCACTGCCCCCTTTATTCGGATACTGTCGTCAAATACAATTTCTTGCGCATGTAATGAACCGTCAATATATGATCCGTCAACTTCGATAAAAATACCCACTACAATCTCATCTGCGGAACCGCCTTCAAACTCAGTCGTTGCGTCGATCTGTACCGGTATGTCATTTATGACAAAGTTCGTAGGAGAAACGACCCTGGTAACAAAGCCCTCAATTTCTATTTCATCAAAGGCATCTACACTGATCCGTGCGTTCTCTACTGAGTCTGCAGTCAGGATACCAGAGCCGGTATCAAAAGTACCTTCAACTTCTACATATAAACCGTTTGTGATCTGGTTATTGGTAAAATCGGATAATTCCGCTGCGGAAAAATTGACAGTTAGATCAGGCCCTATTTTAAAGGTATGAGCTCCGTTGTTGAGGTCGCTTACCGTACCAAATATGCCGGATTTCGTTTCGCTGCTGTTAAGTAGCTCAACACGGGTTGCAGATATCACTCCCTCCGAAATAACATAGCCACTGACTTCGACAAAGTCTGTCATGGCTGTAATGCCGTTAATGTCCGCTACACCATCAAATCGCACATTGGATGGCAACTCCACGTTATGGTTTAAGACGGTCAGTGTATTGACGTTGTCATTTGTCTGTACAAGCCCCTGAATGACTTCCTCTACGGACACAGAATTTGCCGTTCCGGTCAGCCGGTCAGGGTTGATAGTACCGGTGACAGTAACCACCATACCCAGTTTCAGGTCTGATTCCGTCCCGGAAGCACCGTCAAGCGATATGTTTGCATCGGTTGTTTCAAATTCAACGCCATTGACAAAAATACTGCCAAAACCAGTGATCTGACCACGTGAAATGTCTCCACCACCAGTGTTATCAGTCGCACCTGTACCACCTTCGCCACCACCCATGCACGCGAATAAAAATATTGTTGATGCTAGCGCGATTAACGTTGTCAATCGGGTTGGGAAATTCATTGTTTACTCCTGAATATCTTCTTCAAAATAATAGACACCTAGTCCGGCTGCACGGCGTCCTGTACCTTTAATTGAGGGATTTGTGTCCCTGTCATTTTCTGACATCTTATCAACCATTTTTTCCATAAGTGCTTGGGCATGGGTTTCAATGAATTCCTTGAGTTCCGGGATAAATTCTTCGGGAAGGTTGTCGTAGAAAACCTTTCTTTGAAAATGCGGTGGGTTTTCTTTTTGATAAATATTGTGCCCAATGGTATTTAGCAGACCCGCAACATCCCTACCTAAAATACCCAGTTTTTCCGATTCCACCGAGGTAGGAATATAGGCGCGTTTGATTAACTGTAGATCGCCGTTTTGCAGTTTCCGCACTACTTCAGCTTCAAGCAATTCATCAAGAATAGTGCGTGCTGGAATATCACCGCTGAAGGCGGCAACCAGTTCGACAAAAGACGGGGTTTTTCTATCATAACTCAAAATCAGTGGCTGGTGTTGCTTGTCTGAGAACCGTGCATCCCGGATCCAACCCGAAACAACCCGCGCTGCCCTGTTGTAACGCTCAAACGCCCACACATCATCCACATCCCCCAGATCCATTAAGCGATGCACTTCCTTGCGTGGAATTCCGGTAATGGTGGATATTCTGGATTTAGTTGATTTTTTCCCGGACTTCGCAATGTTTTCGGATGCGACTTCAATGTAGATCGGTTTGATAATGTCCAGTAATGCACCATAAAGAATACCGTTCCGCAGTAATATGCGAACCAGCGGCTTAAGCACCTTCTTGATAGCGGAAAATAAAATATTGTGTTGACTCATAACATGCCTGGTATGGACATACCTTGTACTACTACCGATCCAAGATACGGTTTTGTCGCAAAACGCTTGGATCCTAGCAGCTTAGAATAACAAATACAATCTGGGCGTTTAATCCCATTTATATTTTTGGGATTTTACACCCATTTTTATACAAGTCAAGTTGATCAAGAAACATTTTCCTGAGCTAGGACGCTGGAGAGTAAATTTGTTATATCCAAAAAATAGCCGTATATATCTGTTTTTAAAAGATTATATTTGCTAACCCTGAATCATCCTAGAAAATATTTTAATATAATTCTTGACCTCGGAATAGATTGGGTTTATTTTCCCATTTCAGATTTTGGGTTTTTTTACCCATTTTTGAAGATGGAACCAACGGACTAGGTTGTCCCTATGCAAATTAAGGTCACTAGGTAGTTGGAACCGGGGGAGTCAGCGTGAATAACAGAATCTTCAGAAGCAGCAGATAGTTGAGTGAAAGGATTTTGATGGCTATGTGCTTTGTTACTAAGCGGTTGTACCAATGGACATTGCCTTTTGTACCTAAACATTGCTTACAACCATTTCTTATGCATGTATCACAAACCAGTAATTAGAGGAAAACGATATGAAACTTCAAAAAATCATCTTAACAAGTGCAGCCGTTGGCCTGCTAGCTGGATTGACTGCTTGTAGCGGTGGCTCAGACAGTGACGGTTCGACTAACAATACCCGCTATACCACAGGCGCCATTACGGCCTTTGGTAGTGTTTACGTAAACAACACCAGGTATAACACGGATAACGCCACTGTATATATCGAAGACGACGTTGCCAGCGAGTCGGACTTGCGTGTTGGTATGATGGTGACCATCAAAGAATCCAGTCCGGGTGTGGCTGATACCATATATCATGATGATGATGTAGAAGGCATTGTATTAAGTACTAATATCCTTGCCGATGGTACTGGAACACTGGATGTAATGGGTCAGACGGTGACCGTTACCTCAGACACCATTTTTGAAAGCTACGTTTCCGGTGTTACATCCGCTGCGGGTATTGAAGTTGGCAACATTGTGGAAGTAACGGGATCTTCATCGGGACATGGCAGTGTCACGGCGACTCGTTTGGAACTCAAAGCAGCGACTTTAGCCGACTATCTAGTTAATTACCCAGAAGGTGTAGAAGTGAAAGGCATTGTTAGCGGCCACACTGAAACTGATAAGACTTTTGATATTGGCGGACTCACCGTAGACTATACGAATGCCGTTCTCGATGACATGCCGGCAGGTAACTGGGATGGTCTTTACGTTGAAGCTAAAAGCCGTGAAGCTTTGAATGCCTCAGGTCACATGGTTGCCTATAAAGTGGAACTGGAGAACTATGGTTCAAAATATCATCATGACTATGATAGTGACAGTGAAGTCGAAGTTAGGGGTGACGTCACGGAAGTTACCAGCGATTCGGTTACTGTCAACGGTGTAACTTACTTGCTCGGTGAAAGCACACGATATGAGCACGGCACCGCTGATGCCCTCATGGTAGGAGCCCTGGTTGAAGTAGAAGGGTATATCAATTCCAACGGCGACTTAGTCGCAAAAAAGGTTGAATTTGAAGGACATGACAGTTACAGCGAATTAGAAATCCAAGGCAATGTTTCTGCGGTCGGCTCTACTGATGATCCCAATGTAGGAACCATCGAGATCAACGGTCTGACCTTCCATGTCAATAGCAGCACTATAATGCAAGATAGCAGTGATGCCCACTTAAACCATTTCAACCTCTCATCGGTTGGTGTAGGCGATCTAGTTAAACTCTACTATTTTGATAACAATGGTACTCTTACAGTCACTAAACTGGAGCGCGAAACTGCAGCAATGTAACTGCGAATAAAACTATATTTAACCTTTATAAAAAACCCGGATCTGTGTGTCCGGGTTTTTTTCTTCACTGCAACAATGTGGGATACGATTTCATCAACATTTTTTCAACATAATTGGACTGATTGCCTTATTAGTCAGCAATTGCTTGTCTATGTGACAAACCTGAATAATATTTTCACTAAATCAATCCCGAGTACTTTAGACTTTTTGGAGAGTTCGGGTTCCTTTGTTTAAAGGAGCAATGGGATCAAGACTAGTAAGGACAGCAATGAGGTCAAGGCTAGTAATATATAGTTATTACAACAATTAGGTTTTAAGTGTTCGTATTTTGACCATCCTCGAGTTTTATTCTAATTCCGGGAGTGTCTGCTTTGATGTTAAAGTACAGAAGAGCATTGGAACTAATTCATTCTCGCTCAGTGGCATATGCCAATATTCGATTAAATTAGGCGTCCGCAACTCCATCGACAATAATTTTTTTCATCACACAGCAGAGGTTCGTTGAGCCATCCAAGAGCAGAAATTGTTACTTCTGGCGAAAATAAATAGGCACTAAAATTTGATTTCTGGGTCTCGATTTGCCACTGGTTGATAGTGAGACCAAGGAAAGATAATATTCCAAATATTCGAATAGTTATGTGTATAGCGAGATTATGGAATCAATAATTGCTTTACTAATATTTCCCGTTCTATTTTGTATGGGTATATGCATGGTGCGGTATAATCGGCTTCTACAAGTCTCGGAGTGTTACATTGGTTAGTAAAACGCAAAACAATTCAGATAAAACCGTAGAAAAAATAAAAAACAAGGGGCAACCTGTTAAAGTTGCTGATATCGATATCGCACTCCGCATGCTGAAAAGGTTTATGGATACCCATGATATCAAGCCATTACTATCAGCCTTGGAAACACTAAAAACTGATACCCAAAATGAAACATACCAGGCTCAGGTGATAGATGCGTTCAATGACCTGGGTAACCTGCAAGGCGCTGTATTAACGTATGCGCCATATCTCAACATCTTTGTGTCTGATGACCCGTTCGGAGATTATTAACCTTAGCTGTGTTTGTTAATGAAATTTGAATGTTACTCCAACTGGGACCAACTGCCATACAGTGCTAATGCGCTGTTTGAGCAAGGCGAGAAAGACAGTATCTTTTTCTCGCGCCCATGGTTTGCGAATTTGGCCTCTGCACTTGATGATGATCAAGCTATGCTGCTGGCCTGCGTGGTGGACGGAAACAAAGTACTGGTAATCCTCCCCCTGGCGAAAAATGAAGGGAGTACCTGGTACTCCCTTAAGCACCGATACACGACACATTACAGCCTGCTGCTTGCGGAAGATGATCGACAGCAGGTTCTCGATTGCCTGATCCAGGGTTTGAGTCAGTTGCCGTTTAAAGCATTGCTATTGGAACCGGTTGCCGACAATGACAGCAGAATAGTTGCCTTGCAAAGGGTTATGGAAACGGCCGGTTATAACTGTGAAAGACTGTTTCGTTTGTATAACTGGGTTTATCGCGTGCAGGGACAGTCATATGATGAATATATGGCAGCCCGCCCTGCCTGGCTGCGTAATACGATATCCCGCAAGCAGCGTAAACTTGATCGTGAACACGGTTTTGAGATTCGTCTTTTTACTGGAGACGAAGTGCCGCAGGCAATGTCTGATTATTATACGGTCTACACAGCCAGCTGGAAAGCAAATGAACAGTATGTAGACTTTCTCGATGGTATTGTCGCGGGCTTTTCCAGGCCCGGTTGGTCCAGGCTCGCGGTACTTTATGTAAATGGGGAACATGTTAAGGGGCAACCTGTCGCAGCCCAGCTCTGGTTTGTTCTTCGCGGTAAAGCGAGTATATTCAGGCTGGCATATGACAAAGCGTGGAAGCAATATTCACCGGGTTCAATACTGACCAGTTTCCTAATGGAGTACGTGATCGATATCGATAAGGTAGAAGAGATCGACTTTCTAACGGGAAACGAGGCATACAAGCAGGACTGGATGTCTGAGCGCAGGGAACGTTTCGCGTTAAGTTGTGTGAAAAGTGAAAAGCCTGCAAGTAGGTATGAACAGTTTGTCGAATCGCTAAGGCGAATCTGGATAAGACGATAAACATCAGGCATATCAGGCGGCAAGATGATTCGCACATACATAAATAGGGTCCATAAATAGCATAAATAGGGTCAGCCATTAGCTGTCTCCTGTCAAGCGGGCGAACGAACATAATTCATTGCTAAAAGCAACAAATGTAAGCTACTTGCTGGGCTGTTCATAAAAACAAGCGTTGCATCCCGTATTTTCATGCTCAAAGTGTCGAGACAAGCTCGCACCAGTCAGCCATCAGGATCTAGGCAAAACAAAACTTCTGTTGTGCCCCAGGCCATATTCATGACCCCAGAAAATCGTAGGTACCCAAACGCGTCCAGACCAGTTCGATGAGAAAGCAAACCTCATCGATAACAGAACAATGGCTGCAACTTCGTGTGTTGCGCCAACCCCTTGTTGGTTCACGCTTGAGGCGACCT
>JASFLF010000193.1:0-6596 GCA_050118235.1 Gammaproteobacteria bacterium
TAGAGCAAGTGGACTATCTCACCTCAGATACGGTGTGGCAGCTGCGAGAGCGGCCGAAAAAACTATTGGTGTTGGGTGGCGGTCCCATAGGTAGCGAGTTGGCGCAGGCGTTTCACCGCCTGGGTTCAGCGGTGACCATAGTGGAACGATCTGAGAACGTGCTCAGTCGCGAAGACGACGATATATCGCAGCGGGTGATGCAAAGCTTTCGCCACGACGGCATCAATGTACTGGCCGGTCATCAGGCCGAGCGCTTCGAAGTGGATGGCGAGCAAAAATCTCTGCGTTGTACACACAAACAGAGCGGAGAGTGCGTCAGTGTGGAATTCGATCGCGTGCTTATCGCTCTGGGGCGGCGCGCCAATGTGAGCGGCTTTGGTCTGGAAGATCTGGGGGTTCGTATTGCCGCTAAAGGCACTGTGGAAGTCGATCAATTCCTGCGGACCAACTACGACAATATCTACGCCTGTGGTGATGTGGCCGGTCCTTACCAATTCACTCATACGGCGGCGCATCAGGCATGGTATGCGGCCGTCAACGCTTTGTTCAGTCCGTTTAAAAAGTTCAAAGCCAATTATGCCGCCATTCCCTGGGCGACATTTACCGACCCGGAGGTGGCGCGGGTGGGATTGAGCGAAAAAGCCGCCCAACAACAAGGCATCCCCTATGAAGTCACCACCTATGGTATCGATGATTTGGACCGGGCCATTGCCGACAGTGAAAATCAAGGCGTGGTGAAAGTGTTGACGGTGCCGGGTAAAGACAGGATATTGGGCGTTACCATAGTGGGCGCGCATGCCAGTGATATGATCGCCGAATACGTCCTGGCCATGACCCACGGCATAGGCTTAAATAAAATCCTGGGCACTATTCATATCTATCCCACAATGGCGGAAGCCAATAAATACGCCGCCGGCAACTGGAAAAAAGCCCACAAGCCGGAAACATTATTACGCTGGGTGGAAAAATTTCACGCCTGGAGGCGTTGAGGGGCGAGACTTATGCGCAAACGATCCAGTTCCGCTTCAATAACACAATACGCCAGGGTGGTTTTGTTGTTTATGGCGGTGAATTACACCGTATCGGCCGCACCATTTGATCATACGCACTCGCTGTGGGATGAACTTCTGCAAACTTACGTAGTGGATCATGGCGCATACAGCGAAGTCCAATACCAGCCGCTAAAACAAACCGGCACCCACAAACTCAGTGGCTATTTGCAATCGCTCTCTTCGGTATCAAAAAACCAATTCGACCAATGGACCCAGGCGCAACGCCTCGCGTTTCTCATCAATGCCTACAACGCTTTTACGGTGAAGTTGATCATCGATCATTATCCGGTGGATTCCATCAAAGACATAGGCGGTTTTTTCCGCAGTCCGTGGAAAATCACGTTTTTTACCTTGTTGGGGGAAGAGACTCATCTGGATTACATCGAACATGAATTAATCCGCGGGCGGGATTACGCCGAACCCAGGATTCATTTCGCGCTGGTATGCGCCTCGGTGGGCTGTCCCAAGCTGCAAGCGCATGCGTATACCGCCGACCGTTTGGGGACTATGTTAGACGCCGCGGCCAAAACCTTTTTAGGCGATACTTCCCGAAATCGCTATGATTCGGGAGGAAATATATTGTATTTATCCCCTCTATTCAAATGGTATGGGGAGGATTTCGCAGCCAAGGCCGGGTCAGTGGAAAAGTTCGTGGCGCCGTACATAACAGATGATCCCCTGGCGAGACAGCGCATCCGCTCAAAGCACATGGACGTGGAGTACCTGAATTACGACTGGTCTTTGAATGATGCAAATAGCAGTTAGGTTTGACCTACCTCAGTGACTCGCAGTGTAAAATAATTTTTCACCACGAAGCTCACGAAGACAAACAACAAGTCTAAACATTCTTCGTGGTAAATTTCATAGCAGTGGTTTAACCCGGTGATACAATACCCAAACTTGAAATATGTTTATTATTAGGTATTACAATTAATGGCTGATCTACCTTTTTGGAAAACCACGCCTTTGCAGGAAATGACCCAAGCTCAATGGGAGTCATTGTGCGATGGTTGCGCCAAATGTTGTTTGTTTAAAATCGAGGACATCGACAGCGGCGATTTATATTTCACCAACGTGGTGTGCCGGTTGCTGGATTTGAATACCTGCCAATGCACCGACTATGAAAATCGCCGTACATTAGTGCCAGATTGTGTCAACCTGTATCAGCATGGTGATATTAAACAACTGCACTTTATGCCATCGACCTGCGCCTATCGGTTGTTGTCGGAAGGTAAAGATCTACCTGCTTGGCACCCCTTGGTCAGCGGCGATCGTAATTCCGTGGTTGCGGCGGGGCACTCCATCAAAGGCCGGGTATTCGTGGAAAGCGAACATTTGGTGTTGGAAGATCATATTGTCGAGTGGCCCCGCTAAACAACGCCCATCCCCTGAGGCAGGTGATGGGCGCAAATACAAAGTAGTGTAACTTCGATTATTTTGCTGCGGGTGCCGCGGGTGCCGCTGGTGCTGGTTTATCGTCTTTTTTCACTTCGACCAACTCGATATCGAAAATCAAGGTTTCATTGGGGCCGATATTGGCGCCCGCGCCGCGGGTGCCGTAAGCCAGTTCTGAAGGAATATACACCTCCCATTTGGAGCCTTCCGTCATCATTGGCAACACTTCCTGCCAGCCTTTAATTACACCGTTCAAAGGAAAAGTCGCCGGTTCCCCTCGTTTGTAGGAGCTGTCAAATTCGGTGCCATCAATTAAAGTGCCGCGGTAATGGGCAACCACGGAAGAGTCCGCGTTGGGTTTGCTGCCTTTACCTTCTTTAAGCACTTTGTATTGAATGCCGCTATCCAGCGTTTTTACACCGGGCTTGTTTTTATTTTCCGCCAGGAATTTTTCCCCGGCCGCTTTGGCCTGTTCGCCTTTAGCGTCGCGCTCGGCAATCATTTTATCTTGTTTGGCTTTTACCGCTTGCTGCATTTGCTCCATGCTCAATTTTAAGTCCTGACCTTTTAAAACATCGCTAACGGCCTGGGTTAATGCTTTAACATCAATATCCGCCAAACCTTGGCTTTTTAGGTTTTGGCCAATTTGGAAGCCGATGGCGTAGCTGAATTTTTGGTCGTCGGTTTTAATATCGTCGGCGGAGAAAGCGGGCGTCGCTGTCAGCAAAATGCCGGCGCATAACGCGCTGGCTAAATTAAATTTAATATTCACGATATGTCCTTTAAATTAATATTAAAAAAAGTATGGTTTTTTTAAGTTGATCATTTTACTAGGATTATTTGCGTATCGGTGAGGTGGTAGCAGGCGGTCGCGTAGTCAAACTCGCCAAGGAGAAGATCGTAAGGAAGTGCTCTTCATTGACTTAAGCTTGGAATCGCCGTAAACGTCGGATATGCTTGCTGGTATCTCCGATAAAAATGCAAATTTAGCTGGGGAGTGTAGTACTTTTGCCCGCTAATGAGCAAGTAATAATACCAAATAGGGAAATTCGGAGAGGTTAGGGCAACCTTAGGGATTACTAAAGGGGGTATTATGATGTCAGTGCTGAGGGCTCGGCTTGCGCATGGTAGCCGGTGGTGGTTGTTCGTGCTTTCTATGAGTGTACTAGGCGCGTGTTCTTTTGATGAAGCCCCTCCTAATGACACGCAACCTGGTGGAGATCCCCCGGAAAAAAGTGCTAACAATTTGCCGGATGTAAATGCGGGTGATGATGAAACCTTTACGCAATACATTTCCGAAATCACACTAACCGGTCATTATAGCGATGTCGAGACGGATGTTGCCGATATCAGCGTCATGTGGACCCAGGTGGGAGGGCCGCCCGCCGCTACGATTGTAGATCCCACGACAGCAGAAACGACTGTTCAAATCGGCGCTTTCACACAATCCCCCGCGCAGTTTACTTTTCGCCTTACCGCCACTGACAACGACAATGGCAGCGGTTTTGACGATGTGGTTGTTACCATACCCAAACCGCAACTTAGTATAGACGCAGGTGACGATCAGTCGGTCAACAGTGGCGACGTGGTAAATTTGCACGCTGATGTGAGTTATCCCGATGCTGAGAAAATACAAGCCATTGTTTGGAAAGCGGTCTCAAATACAGTAACTATCGATCCTAGTGGCACCGATACCACGGATGTGCAATTCACCGCTCCGGCGGTTTCCGTGGCAACCAGTGTACGGTTCGACGTTACAGTAACCGTGGTCATTGGCGATGAATCCTTTGATGCCATTGATACCGTCTCAGTGACAATCAATCCTGCCGGCACCGCACAGAACAATCCTCCCGTCGCCAACGCAAAACAGGATCGCACTGTCACGTCTGGTGATACCGTCACCATTACCGGTACGGGCGCGGACAGCGATGGGTTTATAAGCACTTATCTATGGGAGCGAGTTGACAATGCAGCTCCCGCTACACAGTTGGATAGCGCCAACACTGCGACGGTCAGTTTTGTCGCCCCGACCGTCAATAGCGCAACAACAATAGTGCTGCTGTTGACAGTAACGGACAATTTGGGCGCCACGGGTACCGATGAAGTGGCTATACGGATCAATCCTGCCAGTAGCAATAATCCGCCCGTGGCCAACGCCGGCGGCGATCAAAGCGTGGTTGCGGGAGAGTCGATAACCATCACGGGCAGCGGGTCGGACAGTGACGGCAATATTACGTCCTATGCGTGGAGTCGCGTGGCAGGGCCGGTGGTAACTTTTAACCCAGCCAATACCGCGGTGGTCAGTTTTACCGCGCCTTCGCTCACCGCCACGGAAACGGTAACTTTGCAACTGACTGTCACTGATAACGACGGCGCCACCGCCAGCGACGAGGTCGATATTACTATTTTGCCCGCTAACCGGCCGCCCTCGGTAACGGCCGGTGTCGACCGCTTAGCCAACGTGGGTCAACAAGTGGCTCTCACCGCCACCGCCAGCGATGATGATGGAACTATCGAAGCGTATAAGTGGACGAATGAGACCGCCAATGGGCCGACTATCATGTTCAGCGCAGACACCAATGCCAGCGTTTCGTTTGTTGCTCCCGAAGTTACCCGGCGTACATCATTGACGTTGCGAGTCACGGTTACGGATAACGATGGCGCCATCGCCAGTGCCGACGTCATTGTCACCATAAACGCGCCCCCCATCGCCAATGCGGGCACGGATCAACAAGTGTCAGTTGGAGCCGTAGTGACACTCAATGGTAACGGCTCGGATGCGGATGGCACTATAGGCAGTTACCTGTGGCGTCAATCCGGCACGCCCGCCGTGCTACTGAGCAGCGCCGATACCGCAAGCACCGGTTTTACCGCACCACAAGTGGACCAACCCACTGTGCTCACCTTCCGATTAACGGTCAGCGATAATGACGGCGCCACAGCCAGCGACGTGGTGGCCGTGACGGTCATTCCGACCGCAAATCAGCCGGTCGCCCACGCCGGCGACGATCAGGCGGCTAATCCCGGTGATACGGTGACCATGGCGGGGAGCGGCGAAGTCAGCAATGGCACGATTACCGGTTATTTATGGGAACATACCCCCGGACAAAATCAAGAACCGGCGATCGACATCCCCAATCCACAATCACAGTTCATAGAATTCACTGCCCCTGAAGTGACCGAACCCACAGCGTTGACTATTACCTTAACGGTGACCAGTGACAGCGGCGCCACCGCTAGCGATACAGTGGTGGTAATGGTTTATCCTCTGGCGACGTTAAGCGGGACCGTCACCGCCGCCGGTGCGATGATAACCGATAGCGACGTAAACGACCCCAATACCACGCCGGTTTCCAACAACTCGAGCACTAAGTTTCAGCATATCCCTAATCCCGCCATAGTGGGCGGTTATGTAGCGCGATCAGGTGTTGGGCCTGCTGGTATTAGTAACAATGATTATGTTGACGTGTATCACGTTAATATGGCTCCAGGTCAAGTGGTGAATGTGTATTTAGGGGAAAGTTATTTCGTGGCAGACCCGGTGAACGAACCCAATGCTAGTGATTCGAAATTAGAAGTGTATTTGACCAGCGAAACCGGTTCAATCCCGCGCGGCGTTAATGGTAGCTCCGGCATATTGTCGTTGCAAATTCCAAATGACTCACCGCTTGATGCTATGTATCAAATTAACGTGCAAGCAGGTGCTGGTTCCGCCTATAGTTACGTTTTAACAGTAGGATCAGCTGCCATGGCGCAAGGGGCAGGCTGGAGCGTGAGCGAAGATTTTGTACCGGGCGAGCTGATTGTGGAGTTTAACGATGTAAGTCTTCCAGCGATAAACTCGCAAAACAAATCAGTCCAAGCCGTCACCACGCTGGCGCAGCGCGCCGCCTCAATAGGTATGCAGGCCTTGGCGGGAGCTCCTGGCCGCAGTATGTTGATGAGTTTGGGCGATGCGTCATCCAAAGCCAATGCTTTTAGCGTATTAGGTATAGCTGATCCGCTGGTGGCCGCAGACAGTGAGTTACAGGCGAAGTTGGAAACTATTATGGCCGCCATAGCCTTAAAACAGCGTCCTGATGTGAAGTCGGTCCAATTGAACCATATTTATCATCCCACCGCGGTGCCCAACGACAGTTTATATCCCAG
>JASFLF010000194.1:0-6582 GCA_050118235.1 Gammaproteobacteria bacterium
CCCGAGACATGGACGTCATGAAATTCAAAGGCGGATATATTAGGCGCTTGATCGGTTAAGGCGTCTGATGTAAACGCTTGGCCTGTTGAATCATACAGGTCGATAAAAATATCTTCCACGCTGCCGCCGCTGTTGAGTGGCATGTTCCCATGGCTAATAATACCTAAATGGTCACCGGAGCTGTTCATGGTATGCGCTTCATACATATGGCTCGATGCCATTGGGTCGGATTTCAGGCTAATGCTGTTGAGAAGGAAATCAAAACCCAATTGGGTCGATGTTGAGTCGAAGATGTAGTGCCCATACTGTGGGTTAGAGTCGCTATCCGGTGTGGCGATATCGATTGTGTAAGTGCCGGTAATTTTATCGCCGGATCCTACAGTGTTCTGAAAGGCGTTCCCCGGATCGTAAATATTGTAAACCGTGGCTGAGATTTCAAACGTCACCGGTTCGGCAACAACTTCTGCAAGCGGAACAAGCAATAAAAGCGATGCGACTGTGGATGGTATTATTCTACTGTGCATGTAGGCTCCCTATATTATTGGTTGAGTGGTTATAGTATTCGCCACCAAAAGCTCATTGGGTAGATTTAGTTGTTGCGTCTATCCAATAATTTGACGGCTAGTGAGTGAATTCAGAAACATGAGCAAATAATATGCCGATAAAATGCAGTATTACCTCCTTTAAACGAGCCGGTTTTTAGTGAAGGCCTTGGCCAGTTAAGTGGTTTTTTGCTAGGTTGTTGGATAGGCCCAATGTTCGGGGTTCCGTTGAACTCCACAAAAGGGCCATTTGCAATCTCCAATCGAGCGTAGACTCGCTTCTGGTTCTTGTCGGATTACCAAGTTTCATATAATGAATATCAAGAAAAAACTAGACGCAGTGAATCGCGCTCACGCCGTAGCGAAAGCCTTTCGCATGAAAATTATTTCGTGGTCACCAAGTTCTATTGAGGTGTGCAATTTCCGTCTTGATCCACTAAACATGTGAAATCTGCTTTTTGTCCGTTACTCATACTGTCCATGCCGCCAGCGCTGTAATGTGCGGCGCAACACGTATCACACCAGCCGTTGGGATTATCACCTTGAAAACGGGTACCATTGCCTTTGCACTGGCACACTATTTCGGTGGTGGTCGGAGTATTGTCAGTAGATGGTTGTGTATCCTGACTTCCTCCCGTATCGCCAGTAGTGTCAGTTGTGGTGGTATCATCAGGGGGTGGTGAATCTTGGTTGTTGGGCGATTCGTTTCCACCACCTGGTGATGAGGGCGAATATGAGGACAAGTCCTTCATAGCCAAGGCTGAGGTTGAAGGATTGTTGTCAGCTATGACAGAACTCAGTGATACCGTTGTGTCAGAGGTCACTTGACCTTTAAGGTCTGGCCAGCTAACCACAACATTTATTACTTTGGCATGCGTTGGATTAGTGGCATCCAGGGTGACACTCCAGTTTCGAGTGTACAAATTGTGCAGCCCAGCTAACTCAACATCGGGACCCAGTGAGGCAGGCCCAAGGCTTTGTTGCCCGGAGCTCAATGCACTGTATCCCGTTAAATCAATAAAATTTCGCATTTGTTCCAGTTGATCTTGCGCTAAATTGATCGCCTCAGTTCGAGATCGGGTTTCGTTGCCTTCTTGGACAATAAAATTATTGAAACGCGCTACTGAAACCAGCCCTATCGCCAACACAGATACTGTGATTAGTACTTCTATCATTGAGAAGCCGCGTTGTGTTTTGAATTGATATCTCATAATGGTCACCTACTTCAGCCAACTAAAAGTCTTTCCAACTACCGGGGATGCGTGCAAACGTTCCGAGGGCATTCAGCCGATTTAATACTGTTTCATCATAAGTTGGATTGGGTGTGCCTGTGGAATGAAATTCGCCTTCAGCAACAGCCGCACCGCTAATGTTGGCGTTACCACCACCACTGTTGTCCCAATCACCAATCACATACACAATACCGTAAATATCCGCTGTACCATTGAGCTTAAATCCGCTTGCTCCACCTTCAATAATCAATATCACCGGTTGAGTCGCGCTGCCAATTACGGTATTACTGTTTACTTGAGGCGTGCTTCCGGCTGTCGCCGGGCTCACCCAAATCATTTGCCCAGTTAAACCGTCCAGATCACCATTGCAGTTGTCACAAGTTATTTGTGTAGATTGTGCTTTGATGTCGCTTTTGGATTGGCCGAAAAAGCGGAAAAAGAACTGATCTGAGGTCATACCAGCCAAAGTGGCGTCGTTTTGAACAACATCACCCGCTTGATTGCTGCCATTCGAGGTTTCCGTGGAAGAGGATCCACCACTGGTATAGGTACCGCCGGTGTGTACCGCAAGATCGGTAATCATATTAGTGACTGCCACATTACCACCGATGTCCACGAGTTCTTTGGCGGTGAGTGCGGCATCCGGGGCATTGGCCAACCACGGCACTAACATCATTAACTGTTGGATTTGCTGCTTGGCGGATCCATCATCGGATGCTCCAACTGAAGTGACCCGTATTAAATAGTTATCACGCGAAGGGTCAAACACACCGCCATCCCGGTCGATATTTTCGTATGTTAATGTGTAACTGGAATTGTTACTCAAGGCACCTGGTGTACCATTGACACGGAAAAAGTTTACCGATGGATTTAGGTCTACAAATCCTAATCCCGCATTACTGTTACCATCAAGTTGATGGAGCTGCAACAAGCCGTTAATGTTGGTGGTTTGCAACTCCACCATTTCCACCTGGCCTCGCTCAAGACCGGCCTGGGCTGCTTCCAGGGCTTGTTTGGTTCTATATTCGTTCGCGGTAACTTGAATCTCCGTGACACTGGTCCTGGCGGAAAATACGGCGATCATGGTAAGTGAAAACAGCATCATCAGCGCGATAAACAATGTTGCCGCTCCGGTTTGCTTGCCTAATGTACTTGGCATGCGTTTCCCGAAAAAATTATTGGTTCTAAGATTATATAATTGATTCATTTCGAACTCGCACGGTTTCCAACAGTGTTCGGCTCACTCCAGAGTCAACCACTAGTTGGCCGGTTAATATCACTTCCACTTCCTTAATGGTCATATCCACATTACCGTCACCATCAATATCTATGGATTGAAAGTTAGGCGTGAATGTTAACCCAGTGATGGTTGTTACATTAGAATCGGAAACCGGTTCCCAGAAGAGATTTGTTGAACAGTCCGCATCCTGGATAGCCATCTGCAATATACCGCTTCTAAGGCGAAATCCGCGTTTCTCATCACTGTCCACCACACCGTCATCGTTATAGTCATAAGCGTAAGTAATACATGAGTTGGCGGCTTCGCCGGTGAACTCCGATGCAGACAACTCGTTGTTACCTTGTGTAAACGGATTGGTCGCGCCACCACTGATCCCTGTTTCAGCTTGTCCCCAATAACCGGCGCGTCGTATATCACTGGTCATGATACTCATGGTTGCCCGTAAGTCTTGATTGAGTCTGGTCATCACTAGCGCGCTGGAATTGAACTTCACAGTTTGACCAAACAAATGACCGACGGCGGCGGTAACAATCATACCTACGGTAATAGAAATCATCAGTTCAATGAGACTAAATCCTTTTTCTAATTTGTTGGCCTGAACTTTTTGGCTCGCATTATTTATAAGTAACAACATACTTCGAAACCTAACTAAGCCTAAGGACAATTTGGATAAAACGAATAATCAGTGGAGCAAAACGATATGCGCCCAATGGCGCTGATAAAAATTTTTACCGTTTTTCCGTTGGCTGTAAGAGTTGTTGTGCCGCTGTTGGTAGTGCCACGATTGGGATCAAATGTGGCGGTTTGACTGGCAAAATTTGTTGTCAGATTTGTATTCGAAAAATCGTTGTTGCTTGCGACGCGAACAGTGGTACCGTCCACCTGGCAAGCATTGTTTACATTGCAATTGCAACCACCGGTATCGTTAATGCCATAGCACCAGTTGGTGGTACCATTTCCGGAGATGCTTAAAGAAACGCTTTGGTTGGTTTTGATAGCCTCAGATCGGGCTAGTTGTAAATCGCTTGCAATTGTCTCCGCGGCACCACGTATCTTGTGCTTTTCTCTCATACTGTTGAATCCAGGAACTACAGTAGTCGTTATGATAGCCATAACCGCGATGGTCACCATCATCTCCAACAGTGTAAAGCCATTTTGTTTCGAGTTTGCAAACATATTAAAACCTTTACCCAATATAACCGCTGCTTCTTGTAATAGGTGATCGTCCGCAAACGCAACACGTGCCACAAACAGAATGTGATTCAGGTCTCAGCTATGAGGGGAGGCGAAATTTAAAAAACTAGAAATGTGAACCAATTAACACAGGTATTTGGGAAAAAATTCACAAAGGTGGAGCGAGTGACTTGAGTGAAAAAACTACCGTGAGATTACTGAATGAAAACGTAAGTTGATGGATTATTTTTTCCAGCAAGATTTTTTCTGGTCTGTGGAAATATCAGGACCACTTTCCGTTAATACCAAATTGCCGCAGGAATCGCTTTCCTGCGGGCCGCCAACCTTAGGTGTGGCCGTTGCTGTATAAGTTGTGGCTGTAACGTTGCTAAGAGAAATTGTATAGTATCCCTCTGGTGAGACGGAGTTAGCCCACCCCAAATCGGTTGTTAAGGTAGCGGCATAAGTGACATTGTTGGCACGCCACTGGGTTTGTTGAGCCTGTACGTCCAGTAAAGCAGTAATGCCGTCTGTACGCCGGCTGGATTGCATATTTCCCTGGTAAGCGGGGATGGCAAGTGCCGCTAATATTCCCAGCACGGCTATAGCGATTAGCAGTTCCATTATTGTAAAACCCGTCGTGCGTTTGGAAAACATATAAAAACATTCCTCCTGCTGAATCTCAGAAACCTTTGATTAAATTATCCATTTTAGCCGTTGAGCGAAGTGAAGGATGATGTTTGTTCACAATGCCGTAATTCACCAAGTGAGTTAGGGCTAATAAAGGTTCAATATCAAGCAAAAAATATTTACACAGATAGCAATGATGGTTTTCGGCCTGAAATAAAATAAATGGAATTGAATCATTCAGTTTTGTGACTTATGGCAAAATTGGTGGTGAACAGGCTGCTCTCGCTCAATCACTATGGCCAATCCTTGGATTTGATTTTGTCACGATAAAATTTTCGACTGCAGGCTCCAGGCGCAACTTCCTGTATGTCGTCCATGGGTTTCGCAGATGCTGCGCTGTCGTGCTATGGGTAAAGATCAGTGTCACTAACCGCTCCGCGGGAAAGGATGTACACTGGATGCCGGCCGGACAGCTCGCAACCGCTGGTGCTACCCATCGGAGGTTCCTTAAGTCATTCTTAGGACAGTTTGGTAAGTCATGGCATTTTATGTGCATTTGGTTTGAAAAACCAATGTCCACGTACAAAAGTGGCATCGGTTATAGAGAGTAATGACTGCGATGAACGATGCGTGAACGCAAAACAACTTGTTTCTCTCCTCTTTACCAACTTCCAAAAACCGGGAATTTTTATGAATCACCAAATAAGTACCGTTCGGTCCAGCGCACTTAAACGTATAGCCGTCTTTATTGAGGTATTGGTTATTATTCCAGCCGCTCTAAGCAACGCGTTGGCGGGCGAGACTTGTTATAGCGAAGAACCTCTTCCGTCAATTTCGAAACTGGATGAAACTGAAAACGGTATCATGGTCACTCTTGGTGGCTTCTATGTCGAAAGGAAACTCCGTAAATCACCGGTCATATACTGGAATGAAGAAAAAGGCTGGATGGCGAAATTGGAAGATAACGTTAAATGCATATCGTGTGATTCGAAGCAAATCGATGAATTGAAGCGAATGATCCCCCGCATCGAGCCAATACCTATCGAAGACCAGGAGGCGGAAGAAGCACCGAGCATACCAGTTTACTATGACGGTCATATATGGTTTGGTATCGATTTTTATTTGGGTGAAGGATATGCCGGAACAGGCGGTATTGGCCGTTTTACACCTGCCACCAAGCAACTGGAAATTCATCGCCCCGCCGAACTGAAACGTGTGCAAATTCAGAAAGTGGCCCATGACGGAGAGCACCTCTGGGCTGCCACCAAATACGTTGTGGAGTGTGACGGTACCCCACCGGCGTTGGGCTTGCTGAAGTATGATTGGTCCAGTAAAACGTTATCGCAATTTAAATCCATAAAAGACGGTCCGTGCGGATTTGTCATTAACGATCTTACATGGAAAAACGGCTCTCTTTGGGTGGCAACGGATATTGGGTTGTCGCGCTGGATAAAAGAAAACAATCAATGGCTTCACTATCTCCCAGACAAAAATGATCCCAGTCAGGTAAGTACGATGAGTTGCCCGGAGATATACACTTTCTTGTTTAATGAATTTGCCGCCACTAAATCGTGGTGTGATGCCGGAAATACATGCGACAAAGTATTACTGGACAACTTAAAACGCTTTCGTCCCGATTACTACGAAAGCATCAAGGGTGAAGGTGAACCCGTTAATCGGGATCAGTGAGGAGGCGATGGCGAGCCCGTGGATTTAAAGCAGATTTGTATACTTTCCATATCTATTATTCTGTCGCCATTGGCGC
>JASFLF010000195.1:0-6578 GCA_050118235.1 Gammaproteobacteria bacterium
AGCAATGTTGCTCTTTCGTGAGGGCGGTCGGCACTATGCGGTGGAATATACCGCCGCCCCCATTCACGATGTCGCCGATACTGTCACTGGCGCGGTGTTGGTGTTCCGCAATATTACCGCTATGCGTAACTTAGCGCATCAGTTATCCCACCAAGCCATGCATGATTCGTTAACAGGCTTGATCAATCGCCGGGAGTTCGAAAAACGCCTGGAGCGCGCCTTGCGCTTGTCCCGCTCGTCCAATCAACGCCACGTGTTGTGTTACATGGACCTTGATTTGTTCAAAGTGGTCAACGATACATGTGGCCATATCGCCGGGGATGAACTATTAAAGCAAGTCTCGCGGTTGCTGCACAAAAAAGTGCGTAAAACCGACACCTTGGCCCGACTAGGCGGGGATGAGTTTGGTTTGTTATTTTTCAACTGCGGATTGGATAAAGCCCTTGATGTGGTTAACGCCTTACGTAAAGCCGTGAAGGAATACCGTTTTGTTTGGGGCGATACGGCTTATGAGATCGGTGTGAGCATAGGTGTGGTGGAAGTCACCGCGCAAAGCGGCGGCATCACCCATATCATGAGTGCCGCGGATACCGCTTGTTTTGTCGCTAAAGATTTGGGCAGGAACCGCTTTCATTTGTTCCAACCGGATGACGCCGAACTGACCTTGCGTCGCAGTGAAATGTTATGGTTACCCCGTATCCAAAAAGCCTTGCAAAACGGCGATTTCGAATTATTTTTCCAGCGTATACAACCTGTTAATCTGGGGCAGTACAAGATTTTGCATAATGAAATTCTTGTGCGAATGATTGATGAACAAAGCAATTTTTTATTACCCAAAGCTTTTATACCAGTGGCCGAGCGCTACGATTTAATGCCCGAGATAGACCGCTGGGTTATTGCGGCCACGTTTAAGCAACTGCAACATAGCCCTAAAGCCAATCAACAGATTTGGACAATTAATCTTTCCGGTCAAACATTAACAGATGCGAATTTTTACCAATTCGTCTTGCAGCAAACCGAACGATATAAAATCAATCCCACCTCGATCTGTTTTGAAGTGACCGAGACCGCCGCAGTGGCTAACCTAAGCAGCGCCAGTGAACTGATTCTACAGCTCAAAGAAGCGGGATTTCGTTTTGCGCTTGACGATTTTGGCAGTGGACTCAGCTCGTTTAGTTACTTGAAAAATCTACCGGTGGAGTATCTGAAAATCGACGGCAGTTTCGTTCGCGACATGGCCAAAGATCCCATTAACACCGCCATGGTGGAATCCATCAACGAAATTGGCCATATTATGGGATTGAAAACCATCGCCGAGTTTGTGGAAAACGAATTCATCAACGAAAAACTGAAGAAACTGAAGGTGGATTTTGTGCAAGGTTACGCAATACACAAACCTGAACCATTTAACCTTCACTCCGGTGTAGTTGAAATAGTGCATTGAAATCGGCCGCTAGAAACAAAGCCTAATTTCGGATCCCGCAAATCACTTGGTCCGTTTCATATCGTTTGCATAAGTAGATGACCCGCTGAACTGTTGGAACCGGTCGTGCCGACGGTGCGATGCGAAGGAAATCAGCGATTCTTGAATTTTGTCACGATGTTCGACCATGCCATTTTTTTCACATTCCTACTGAAGACCATCCGAACGAGCATAGAATATTTCAAGATTTTTCAGCTCATTAGTTTTATGAAATGCTCAAAGAAAACCGGATCCAACTTCTGCAACTGTTGGCGTATTTTGATCTCATGTTCAGTGTCCGGCTCTTGTTTGGCTTGCAGCAAACGCTGAACGATTTGATAATGTTCGTTATCAGGTGCAACATCTTGTATGGTTAACGTGTTTGCCAGTCCCGGCTTGTTCAGCAAGTGCCAAGCGGGAAAGGCGCTGATGGGAAGTTCGGGTTCCAATTCGAGAAAATCCAACCAGGCGTTTTTGAGATCACTGTCCGCCTGGACTTCATCGATATCGGCGTCCTGAGGAAAACGCCAACAAAGATAAAACCAACTAAGTATGGCATCGGCCGTTTGCCAAAGCCGGGTGCAGGCTTGCACATGACGCACGAGCAATACAGGATGGTTACGCCAATTGGGTTCTTTTTCAATGGACTGCTTGACTGTGTGCCAATCCATAGCGTGAATAGCAGTGAAGCTTGAGTGTATATCGGGATGTCCCGGATCAAAGGAATGTGAGGTTAGCAAATCCGTCAGCCGCCGCCATTGGGGAACCAAGTATCCGCGGGCGTTCTGGGCGAGATGAGCCTGTGCCAAAGGACTCAACTGGTTTTGCAGATAGTCCAACTTGCCCGTAACGTCCCCGCTCGCATCGAACGGCTGTTCGGCGTATTTTACCAAGGTTTCCAAATCAGTGAGCTTGGTGTTGTCGGGCTGCACATCATACAGTTGTTCCAGAAGTCGCCGGGCTTCGCCGGAATCGTTTTGCGACAACGCCTGAGTTATGCCGTTGACTAAGTTGCCTGCGCCACCGTCCACGAACAAATCCATTTGCGGTTGGTCTTGTGCTTTGCGATATACCGTGTTGAACAAGGCGTCTAATTGCGAATTGCGGCTGAACGATTTAGCTGCTGAGGGCGTTTGTTGCGCCGATAGCATTGGCATTTTGCTCATGTAATCCTGCGCTTGGCGCAACATCGTCCTGATGAGTTCTGGATCGCCAAATAACACGTCTTCCAGATACTCTATATCGCCGTTCATCCACGCTTCATAGTCGCTGTACATCATTCTGCCTTCGGCCAATAATAGTTCCAGCGGCGAGTATTCCCCGGTTTCCATTAGCAGTTGGTCAACTCGTTGTTGTAGTTGATGATCTATAGGCATCGTAGTAACCGTAATCTCAGTGGTAATGTGATTTAGAGTGCCTCTATTATTCCAAAGGCGCCAGCAATTCGTCTATCTCTTGTTCGCTCCATCGCGAAGTGCCCTGTTCCTGGAATTGAAACAAACTATCGGCCAATGATTGCTTGTGTTGTTGCATAGTGAGAATCTTTTCTTCCACCGTGCCTTCGCATATCAATTTATAAACAAATACTCGTTGTGTTTGGCCGATGCGGTGGGCACGGTCGGTGGCTTGGCGTTCGGCGGCCGGATTCCACCAGGGATCGTAGTGGATGACGGTATCCGCGGCGGTCAGGTTTAAGCCAACGCCCCCGGCTTTAAGGCTGATTAAAAACAACGGTGCTTCGCGGGACTGGAAGCGTTCGATTTGCGCCGCGCGGTCGATGGTCTGACCGGTAAGTTTTGCATAACCGATTTGCAATTTTTTCACTTCCTCCTCGATCAGCGCCAACATGCTGGTGAATTGCGAGAATAATAAAATTCGCCGTCCTTCTTCAATCATTTCCGGCAAAATTTCGGTCAGAAACTCCAGCTTCGCCGAATCGACAATAGAATGGGGTTTTTCCAGTTTGACCAGGCGCGGGTCGCAACACACCTGGCGTAATTTAAGCAACGCATCCAGGACAGTGATTTGACTGCGCGCCAGACCTTGGTGTTGTATTACGCTGCGCACATGATGATGCACGGACAAGCGTACGGTTTCATATAAGTCCTGTTGTTGTTGGGTAAGTGCAATGCGGCGGATGATTTCGGTTTTTTCCGGTAATTCGCTGGCCACAGCGTCCTTGGTGCGGCGCAGCATGAAGGGACGCACTCGGCGGGCAAGGGACTCGGCACGGTCCGTTTCCTGATGCTTTTCGATGGGTGTGCGAAACACCGCTTGAAATTGTTTTTGGTTGCCCAAAAGACCTGGTAGTAAGAAATCGAACAACGACCACAGTTCTCCCAGATGGTTTTCCAATGGCGTGCCGGTAAGGCACAACCTGTGGCGGGCGTCGATATTCCGAACGCAGCGCGCTGCCTTGGTTTTAGGGTTTTTAATGTAATGCGCTTCATCCAATATAAGGTAGTGGTAGCGAAACGCCAGCAAAGCGGCTTCGTCGCGAATCAACAGTGGATAGGAAGTTATCACAACATCGTGCTTGTTGATGGACTTAAAATACTGTTGCCGATCGGAGCCTTGAAGGCATAAACAACTCAACGAAGGAGCAAAGCGGCGCAATTCGTTACGCCAGTTAAACACCAGGCTGGTGGGCGCGATAATCAAGCTGGGGCGATCCAGGCGCTCGTGTTGTTTTTCCACCAGCAAATGGGCGAGGGTTTGCACGGTTTTGCCCAGGCCCATGTCATCGGCCAAAATGCCGCCCATGTGCTGTTCGCGTAAAAACTGCAGCCAGCTCAATCCGCTTTGCTGATAATGCCTAAGTTCGGCTCGGAGCGTTTGCGGTGCGCTGACCTCTTGTGCCTGCTCGGTGTTACGCAATTTCTCGCCCAGCGAGCGCAAATCGGCATCGCCAATCCATTCGGGCGCGGGCGCCGTTTCGCCCAATGCCAATTCGCTGATGTTGGCCAGTTGGTATAAAGGCAATCGCAAACTTGTAGGCACGGCCTTGCCCGCCTTTGACTTATATAGAGAAACTAGCGTATTAATTATGGCGCGTATGCGCTCCGCGGGAATCCTCAGCCATTGCTTGTCCTGGATTTTCAGTACATAGCTTTGTGCCGTCATGCCAGACGAGTCCGGTGGATTGAGTTTTAAATACTCCAGCAGCACCGGCAGTAAATTGATCCGCTCACCGTCAATCACCACGCCCATGCTGAAATCAAACCAATCCCGATCGTCTAGGCGGCGGGTATCGCAATACCAGGTTTGGCTCCGGACCGCGCGCAATTGAAAACTTGGATCGTATAAAATACGCCAATTATCCTTGTCAAGTTCAGGTACAACATCGTACTGAAAGTCGATCCAGCGCGCCGGATCGTCCGACAAGCTGTATATGTCTTTATCGGGGATTTTGCCTGACCGTGCTGAATAAAACCCGGCGTCGAACAATCGGCGCTTGCATTGCAGTTCGAATTTCGAGTCCCGTTGAATGTGAATCAACGTGTGGCCATCAAACCAAGTCGCCGGTGTTTGGGAAGAAACTTCGATATCGTCGTATGTGAAAAACAACTCGGCGCGATGCAGTAAGTTGTTGTCCCGGCCAGATTCATCTCCCATACTGAACAAGCGTAAGCACGCCAGCGGTTGCGCTGTAATGGTTTTCGTTTCATAAGAACGTAGTTGCGGCAAGCGTATGTACGGAAATTCGACGTTAATCCACCCAATTAATTCTTTCGCTTGTTGTGCCTTCAATGAGGAGCGTGCCAGCAATGTGTTTATCAATTCTGGTGGTAAGTCGGTGGCGAGGTTACCGGCCGCTTGGCTGTTGGGATCGATATACCACAAGTTCGCTATGATGATTAGATACTCCGCACCCGGCGCAACCTGCCATTGTAAATGTTGTACCCCCTCTCGGTCCGTGACCCAGTCCAAACTGAGCGGCCGGGGTTCGCTAAGTTTGATCGGGGCTGAATACATATCCCCCGCACGACAGCGGCCAGTTTGTATCATGGACCGCAACAGATGATCGGCTTCCGGTCCATCAATGACTGAAATAGGTTGCTCAACGGATTGCATGCGCGCCAATCCTGCCAATATCTGGAAATCTTCAGACTGTAAAAATCTGGCTGGATTGCTTTTATCGGCCCGCTTGGGGGAAAAATGGCCGCCGCCGCTATACGCACCGTTGCCCAATTTGCGCACAACAACGGTATCCACAACCAGCCCGGTATTCACCCCCTTCTCGGGTTTTAAGATATAAAGTAATTGCTGATCGATAGAAGGCGTAGTGTTTGAGCTTACATGAGTGATCGTGTCGTCTTGTGCATCGGTTGCCGGTTTCAAAATCGAAAGCAGCGCCGCTGCGGCATGTTCACAAAGCGATTGGCCACAACTGCATTCAGAGTGAACGTTACCATCACCTAGATCCCGCACATAAACCCTAAAGATTTTATCACCCTGGCAGGCCGCAACGATCGCCGTGGTTATATTGCCGCCGTCGCGTTGCTGCACGGAGCGAACAGCATTGGTCGCCACCAATCCATGCCCTAGATCCAGTGCAGCGGGAGAAAATACAGTTTGTAAATCGGAAGGCGAGAACGGCATACTAGTGTGAGATCGTCATTACCAGATGTTTGTCAGTTTCGAAACAGGACAGCAGTGTGGCAAAACACAATGTGCTTATAAATGCTATCCATTAAATTTGACGTTCGTCGTGACTAAACTTGACTATCTCCCACAGTCATCCGTAAAGTTTTGATTGCGGCGCGACAACATTGACATTAGCACGTAAAATAAACAGTCCTCACGGATTGTCCGGATCACATGAGCCTTCGGCAACCCATACTCCATAGTTACACCGCAAGCGGGCGTGACCACTGCAGACGTTTTCACCATGGTTATATTGCGCATTGTTGAAGAAACACACCGGTTCTCCCGGTATTTCTTGTTTTACCACGTCGTATTCTTCATCGCTTTCTTCGGCGATGGGAGAGGTTTTCAATTCCGGATCAGGCGAGCCAACTTGTGGTAAGTGAATTCGATCGGTCACAGTGCTAGTCCTTTTTGTTAGCTGATCTAAAGTGGTTGATGTCGCTGCGTGATTATAACAAATTCGCAC
>JASFLF010000196.1:0-6578 GCA_050118235.1 Gammaproteobacteria bacterium
TCGACGCGAAGATAGAAATAAATAAAGACGGGTCAATTACCAGCTATGCGAAAAACAACATTAGCATGAATAACGATAAGTCTCTAATAGGGTTAGATAAAGGCGGAAAAATTAACATTTCCGCCGATAAGGATGTGGTTATTGAATCATATGGATTTATCGATTTAATCGCTGAGAAAAAAGTAAGAGCAAAAGGAACCGCCTTTGATGTGAGGGGAGCGCTAAAACATAAGAACTTTGAAGTCTTAGCCAACTAGATACTTTGAAGGGGGAGTTGGTCAAAACTCCCCTATAATAAAAGTGAAAATTTTAAATTAACTTAAGGAGGCCATAAATGAAAACCCAGCAGGAGATATTTTTTAAGAGATGATTGTTGGGGGTGCCAAACGATCAAGCGATTTTGTAGTGGACAAGACAATCTAAATACAGCTTAAGAACTCCTATAAAAATGAATAAGGATACGGCTTTTGGAACTCATAAATAGCACTCCTTTCCAATTCGGCAATATTGTGGGACGAATCAATTTCCCGAATGACTCGTTGACATTGATTGTGAAAGCTACACTCGACCTCAAACCCAACCAACCAGCGCAGCCTTCCGGCGATCAAGCATTTCCCACCGGTGACGAATTCGCGCCACAAGACCAGGAGCAAACTGGCAGTCTGCAATACGCCAGCGATTTTGCTTTTTTCAAGCCTGGTACCGATTTGCTACTCAAGGGCAAGTGCCACGCGCCCAATGGCCAAGCCGTGAGTCAATGTGACGTGGTTTTTCAAGTGGGTGAAGCACGCCGCTTATTAAGAGTGTTTGGAAACCGTTATTGGGAGCACACCGTTGGAGGCGGTTCCATAAGCGAACCAACCAAATTTGTCGAAATGCCCATTAGCTATGAATTCGCTTTTGGCGGAGAAGGTTTCAAACAAAATCCCGTAGGAATAGGAATCGCCAAAGGCAAGTTGCTGCCCAATATCGAAGATCCCAACCATTTGATCGCCTCGCCCGGTGATACTCCCGCTCCCGCGGGATATGGGCCGCTGCATCCTATGTGGGAACAGCGTTATGCGAAGCTCGGTACGTATAAAGGCGACTATTTAATAAAACGTTGGCCGTGGTTTCCGGATGATTTTCACTGGACGCATTTTAATGCCGCGCCCGCGGAACTGCAGATGGACGGTTATTTACGAGGCGATGAATCATTGATATTCGAAAATCTCCACGCGGTTCACGCAAAATACGAGAGTCAATTGCCGGGTATCCGGATTCGTTGTTTTACCAGGGTGATGGACCCGAAAACCAATAAACATATATTTGAAGAAGTTAGCATGAACCTCGATACCTTATGGGTAAACATGGAAGAGGAAAAGTTGGTCTTGCTGTGGCGGGGATGGACAGAGGTTGCGACTGATGAATTTGAAGAAATCGAACACATATTTATTATGTCTGAAGCCTTGGATCAAAAGCCGGCGACGGTTGACCAAGCACATACGTTGTTTAAACAAAAACTGGCGGAGCTGGAAAAAGAATGGGGTCTGACGCCGGAGATTCCGAAAAAGGTCATCGAAGAAACCAAAGACGAATTTGTTCATGAGGCAACAAAAAGCGCCGCGGAGACGACTTTGAAAAAAGTCATTGCTGAAGAAGTGGAAGAACCGCTTATAGATGCAAAAGCACTTGAGTCTCAAGTTAACAAGATGCTCGCCCAGTTAGGTATCGATGTGGAAAGCCTGCCAGCAGAGGCGCAACAACAAATGCAGCAACAACAAGCGAAATTACTTGCTCGCTTAACAGAAACCAATCCGGAAAAATTAGCGGAGGCAGGAAGTCAAGAGCTACAAGCTCAGTTGAAAGCTGAATTAGCCAAAGTGGACATCGATATCGATAATCTGCCACCGGTTAGTGAAAAAGCCGCACAAGAGCAACAACGCTTCATGCAAGAGCTGGGTTTTGACGAAGAAGCGTTGGTGGGGAGCGATGAACTAAAGCAACTTTGGGAAATTACCTCAACGTTATTGCCTAAAATGGGACTTGATCCGGAAAATCTAACGCCGCTCATAGAGCATGCAAAATTACAGCAGGGAAAGATGAATATACCATTGGGTATTGGGACGGAGGGCAAAGAAATACCGCTAGAAACTACAGCAGAAGCTGAACTTAAAGCAAAAAAGATAACAGAAATTAAATCTCGCGCCGAAAAGGGCGAAACCTTTGTAGGGGAAGATTTTACTGGCTTGGATTTGTCCGACATGGATTTGAAAGGATTAGATTTTACCGGCGCAACATTAATCGGCGCTAACCTGCAAAACAGCGATTTGACCGGTGCCGTATTGAACGAAGCCAAATTAATCAACGCCAATCTAACCAATGCGAAATTGAACCAGGCCCATTTGTCAGCGGCCGACTGTACTAACGCGGATTTAAGTTGTGTGGAATGTGTGGCGACTAATCTGTCCGCTTCGGTGTTTGTCAACGCCAAGATCATTGGTGCGGATCTGTCAGAGTGTGACTTGAGCCTGGCCAATCTCTCCGGTAGCGATTTAAGCGGTACAAAGTTCGAAAATGCGGATATGACGCTGGCCAATGCCAGCAAAGCGCAACTGGATAACGCCAATTTATTCGGCGCTGATTTATCCGATGCCATTTTTGAAGGTGCGCAAATCACGGGTGCCAAGCTGGATCAAATAACGGCGAAAGACGCGATCTTTTCCGGTGCAAACGTCAGCAACAGCCGGTTTGTGGAAGCCAAATTGTCGGGAGCGGATTTTTCCGCAGGGGTGTTAAACGATGCCAACTTTCAAGGCGCCGATTTGTCGGAAGCATCCCTGGAAAAAGTAACGGCCAAGAATATTAATTTATCCCACGCGAATCTCGAAAAAATGGGTGCAAGCGAAGCCAGCGATTTTTCCGGCGCCAATTTGGAGCAAGCTCAAGGCAAGGAATCCATTTGGCACGAGGCCAATTTAAACGATGCTAATTTTGCGTTTTCGAAAATGGAAGGCGCGGATTTCACCAAAGCTTCGCTGCACAACGTGCAAGGTTATGGTGCCGACATGCGTTTTGCGCGATTTAGAAAGGCTGATCTCAGTTCAGCACAAATGCTGGACATGAATTTGTTCAAAGGCAGCTTGGAAAAAGCCAACCTTACGGGTGCCATTTTTAATGGCTCGAATTTATACGGTGTTGAGTTTCTGGAAGCGCATTTGGAGAAAACCCAATTGGGTAATGCCAATGTGAAAGCCACGAAGCTGCAAGAGGCGGTTTGACATGGATTTCGACGATTTCGATTTCAGCAATTTTGACATCAATGATTTTCTCAACGTCGGTAAAATGTTGTCACTGCAAGACGTGCGCGATAAAGCGCAAGCCGGGGAGTCGTTGGCGGGCACTAGTCTTTTTGGTTTGGATTTAAGCGGTATGAGTTTGCAAGGTGTTAATTTGCAAGGCGCCAATCTAGTGAAAACCAATCTCAGTGGTGCCAACCTTAATGGCGCCAACTTGTCGAACGCCACCTTGAATGAAGTGGATTTGTCTGGCGCTGATTTGACACACAGTGATTTCTCTTTTGCTAAGTTGATTAATACTATATGTGATGGCGCAGTGTTTAAAGCGGCCAATCTTGCCAGCACCCAAGTCAGCGCGATGCAGCGATTCAACAAAGATCCCACACAATTAAAAATTTCCCCTGAGTTGCAAGAGCTCGTGAAGCAGGATGTGTCGACGATTGATTTTGAAAGCGTAGAGGTTGATTTAGACGATTTGGGCATTTCGGAAGAAGATTTCGAACTAGGCCGATCTTCAATGATAGGCGCGGATTTTGCCGATTGTCAGCTCGAAGGGGTTAATATCGAAAATTCCGATTTACAAAAATGTAACTTTTCGCGTGCCACATTGGAAGATGCGGGTTTTACCGGTTGTAAACTTATGCAAAGTGAATTTACCGCGGCGAAAGTAGTGAATTCAAGATTCGGTGACAACGATCTTTCCGAAACCCAGTGGAAAGAAGCAGTGATACAAGATACGCGATTTATCGAATGCCCGGTGAACAATGCCATATTCGAGGGTGTTTCAATTGAGCGCATCATCGTTAGTGGTTCGGATTTGTCTATGACCACCGGATTTCCAAATACGTTAGCCGGATCCTCCTTTGAGAACTGTACTTTCCCAGAAATGGATTTCTCTGACAAAGATCTTAACTCATTGAGATTGGTGAATTGTAAGCTGCCGAAAGCAATTTTTTCAAAAACAAATTGGCATGCGGCCAAAATTCATGGTACAGAGTTTGTAGAGGCGGATTTTACCCAGGCCTTGCTGATAGATGCGCAAATCAGCAGTTCAAAGCTGTTGTCGCCCAATTTCAATAAGGCGGATTTAAAAGGCGTGCAAATTACCGAGTCGGAAATTTTACAAGCGGATTTGTCCCTAGCGGATTTGACAGATGTCGTTGTAGTCGGCAGCCAACTAAAACACGCTAAGTTCGCGCAAAGCATATTAGTCAATGCGTTGTTCGCCCGTTGCGACATGGACAGTGCTTCTTTTAGAACCGCTGATCTATTTCATGCTAAATTTATGGACTGCAATTTGTCGGGTGCTGAGTTTTACGGATGTTCGTTAGAAGAAACAAGCACAGTGCTCGAAAGTGAATCATCAGTAGAAGCGGGTAAAAAGCCGCCCAAACGCATTAACTTCGCCCAATCTAACCTGTCGGGTGTGGACTTTAGCACTTTGGATTTGAGTAATGCCGACTTCGCTAGTGCCAATTTACAAAAAGCGAAATTTACGGCATGCAATTTAACAGACAGTGATTTTACTAAGGCTGATCTAACCGGTGTCGATTTTAAACAAACTGAACTGGATGGTACATTATTTACAGACGCGAATCTGACTCACGCCGATTTTACCCAAGCCCATTTTGATTATTGTGAAATGTCCGGCTGTCAGTTGGGTGAAGCTATTTTTCACGGAGCGGTTATCGAAATGACGGATTTATCCAAAGTGGACTTCAGAAAAATCAAAATAGTTAATACGGTTTTTAATTTATGTACTTTAAAAGCCACCACTTGGAATAATATGGATCTGCAAGGTTGCCAATTGGATGATAGCGATTTGTCAGGAGCTTTTTTGCAAAATGTGAAACTCAACAAAGCGGCTTTAAAACAAGTGAATTTCACTGAGGCGGATTTAAGCGATGCATCTTTACAAGGTGCAAGCTGTCTGGCAGCCAACTTCAGCGGCGCACAGATGGAAAACTGCGACTTTCAAAAGGCAGACCTGCGGTGCGCTAATTTTCAAAACGCTAATGTGGTGAAAGCGAATTTCAATCACGCTCTCGTAGACAGGGCTTTGTTTGTGAACGCCAATTGTGAACACGCCGAGTTTAAGAGTGCCCAAATACCTTTTGCGGATTTATCGCATGCGAACTTGACCAAAGCAAATTTTGGTAATGCCAATATGCAGCAATGTGTGCTGCATTGTGTGAATGATAAAGGAACGAATTTTAAACATGCCAATTTAAAAAACGTACAATATACCGATGAAGACCTGGCTGCTGCAGAACTATGGACGCCACCGGTATCGACGATAGTCAAAACATAGATTTGAAAAGAAAGGAGATGAAAGATGAACGCCGCTATTGAGCTTATGCCTACGTTAAACGGAATCCCCTATTTCGGGTCGGCCAAAATAGTTGCATATGATTTGCAAGAGAGATCCGCTAAAGTAAAAATGCAGCTTATGGGAAGTGATCGAGAGGTGCGAGCGCGTATCGCGATGCAGCATTTAACTCCCTTAGGTAAGGATGATGAAGTCTTAGTTGCCGGCAGTAATTTAAACGAGTTGTTTGTGATTGGCGTGATATCCAGCCCTGTTCTCTCTGCACAGCAAGTCTTAAAAAGCGCTAGTGGCGCATATGCGGCCTTATCAAATTCCGTTTCATCGTCGGACAAAAACATACAGGTGTATTCGCCACGTGACGAATTGCTGTTTGAATATGATCCCGTCAAAGGGAAGGCCAAAGTCAATGTGCGTAAAGGTGATTTGGAACTGTGTGCCGAAGACGGCGACATTCGTCTTAGCGCCTCCAACACGGTGCAAATTAATGGTCATGCCATTGATATGAACAGTAATAGGTTAGCGGCCAATGTGGGTTACGCTAAGCTTGTATTTAATCGATTGGAAACCATCGCAGATACCTTGGTAGAACAAGCGAAAAACGTGTATCGAACAGTGGCGCAACTGACGCAATTGAGGACGGGAAGAATGCGCACTTTGGTGGATGAGACGTATCAATTTAAAGCCAACAAAGCTTTTATGAAGTCAGAAGACGATTTTAAGATTAAGGGTGAAAAGATATATTTGGGTTAAAACCTAGGGGCGAGGTTAAAGGTGCGAGGTTAAAGGTGTAAGGTTATAGGTGTAAGGTTAAAGGTGACAGTGCCACATGAGAGAGTGAAAACGATTGCTTGCTAGGAAATCTTTTTTACAATTACGAACAACGAACAACGAACAACGAACAACGAACAACGAACAACGAACAACGAACAACGAACAACGAACAACGAACAACGAACAACGAACAACGAACA
>JASFLF010000197.1:0-6552 GCA_050118235.1 Gammaproteobacteria bacterium
GCGGTGGTGCCGAAGGCGTGGGCAAAGCCACCACTCGCTCGGTGGTGTTGTCCATCAGTTTCATTATCTTGGCCGACATGATGTTTACCTATATATTGAATCGTTGATGGCCATGCAAGATATCGCCATAGAAAACGTCGCCATTGAAGTCAAGCACCTGGTCACGTATTACGGTGAACGTAAAGTTCTGGATGACATCAACCTGTCGGTGCGCAAAGGTGAAATCATGGTCATCATGGGCGGCAGCGGTTCGGGTAAAAGCACCTTGTTGCGCTACCTGTTGGGGCTGAACCGGCCCACTGCGGGGATTATCCGACTCTTGGGCAAAGACATCACCAAACTCAACTCTCGGGAGATGCACAAATTACGCAAAGACATGGGCGTGGCGTTTCAAGGTGGTGCACTATTCGGTTCCATGACCGTCGGGGAAAATGTCGAATTGCCCTTGCGAGAGCACACTAAGCTGGATGAGAAAACCATACGTATCATGAGCCGCATGAAATTGGAATTGGTGAGCCTGGCCGGATTTGAAACGTTTATGCCTGCGGAGCTCTCGGGTGGCATGATTAAGCGCGCGGCATTGGCCCGGGCCATAGTGATGGACCCGAAACTGTTGTTTTTTGACGAGCCATCGGCGGGTCTGGATCCGGTGGTGGCGGCGGAATTGGATGATTTGATTCTCAAACTCAGACAAGCCATGAATATGACCATTGTAGTCGTGACCCACGAGTTGGACAGCGCGTTTAAGATTGCCGACAGGATTACCGTGTTGGACCGCGGGAAAATCCTGTGCATAGGCACGGTCGATGAAGTTAAAAACAGCGGCAATGACAGAGTGCAGGATTTATTAAATCGCCGACCCAGCAGCACGGAAATCGACGGCGAAGACTATTTGCGGCGGCTTACGCTTTAGCGTCGGCTCACACTTTAGTAACGGTAACCCGCCAACACGTCAAGGAGCAATTTGTTTAGTGAAGCATGAGAATATCAATTACGTCATGGTAGGTGGACTGGTTATCGCCATGTTTGCGATTCTATTTCTTGTACTGATCAGAGTAACCGGCCAGAATGTGGATACCCAATCCTATTATGTGGTGTATGGCGATATATCCGGAGTCGCGGAAGGTACATCAGTGACTTTCGGAGGGTTTGCCATCGGCCAAGTAACGGCCATACAGCCAGTGCGCTTGAAGGGAAAAACCTTATTCAAATTAAATCTCGCCATAGACGAACAATGGAAATTACCCGTGGACAGCGTGGCACGCATAGCCTCACCCGGTATTTTATCGGATAAAACCATAGACATTGTAGAAGGCAGCAGCGATGATATGCTCCAGGCCGGTGCGGAAATCCGCAGCCAGGAAAGTGCCGATTTGTTTGCCGCGGTGGATGAAGTGGCATTCGAAATTAAAGATTTATCCGAGAACAGTATTCGACCGATGCTGGAAAAGTTCAGTCAGAGTATCGATTCCGTCAGTAAACGTATCGACAATATCGGTGGCGAGTTGGATAGAGGCGTACCGGATTTATTGGTTAGCGCCAACCGCTTCATGACGGAACTCAACAATAATGTCGACCGGATATCGGCCGTGTTAAACGACTCCAACCAAAAAAATATTACCAATGCCATCAGCAATATTGATTCACTGTCCCAAAACTTAGTGGGCATATCACAAAGACTGGATGGAACCATTTCCCAATTCGACAAGTTGATCGTCTCCTATGGCAGTGTCGTGGACAACAACGACGAAGACATTCGCAAAGCTGTTTTGGACCTGCGAAAATCGTTAAATGCCGTCTCTGAAAATATCGACTCCATCGTCTATAACCTGGACACCACCAGCAGAAATGTCAGTGAATTCAGCCGGCAAATCCGTAACAATCCGGGTGTGTTATTAGGTGGTAGCCCACCCAAAGATGTCGGGGAAGCGCGATGACCACGAGTCACTCGCGGACAATTCGATCGAATCTAATAAGACTGGCAGCTGTCAGTCTGCTACCCGCCATGCTGCTCATCAATGGTTGTGTTAGCCAACCGGCGGTACCGCAAGATTACTTCTACCGGCTGCCCGCCATTCATCCCGAGTCTGCATTAGACACAAAACCAGTAAATGGCACCATTGCAGTCGATCAATTAGACGCTGACGGTGTCTACCGTGAACGGCCTATATTGTATGTGGATGCTCAACGCCCCTTGGAAGTCCTGCAGTATCACTATCGTCATTGGATTCAAATACCTTCACAATTGATACAGGACAACCTGGTCGATTACTTGCGCGAAGCAAACGTTGCCGACACAGTTGAACGTTATTCCAGCGGCCGTGGGCAGGCGTTATTGATAAAAGGGCGGTTACACAAGTTCGAACGTCTGGTGGAAACAGACCACTTTAGTGCGGTGGTGAAACTGGAAATAGAGTTTCGCAAAAAAACCCAGCAGGAAATGCTCAAACTAACTAAAGTTTACGAAAGCCAAGTGAGCGCCCAAGGACCAACCATACACGATAGTGTGACAGCCTTTGGCGAAGCGTTGCAGCAAATATACGCAAAAATGCTGAAGGATCTGGCCGGCATGGGCGATAAGATTCAATAATCATTTTAATAAAATATGGCCAAACCCATTTCCATTCGCCGTAGTTTGTTGATCAACCTATTGGCCGTGGTATTGTTATTGAGCGGGTCCATATTGTTGACCATTATCGTTAGCTCCCAAAAAACTCTGTCTACCTTTTCCCAATCGCTCATCAATCAATCGATAAACACCATAGAGGTACAATTAACAGGTTTTTTTAATCCCGTTATCGATGAACTGCAAATCGCCTTGGCCTGGGGCGAAGCGGGAGTGCTCAGTTTGGATGAACCGGATCGGTTAAATAAACTATTGAAACCGCTCGTTCAACAGCACGCGCAAATATCGTCAATTATGGTAGCCAATGACAATGGCATGGAACACTTGGTATTACAACAAGAGGGGAAATGGATAAACCGACAAACCCGTCGGCAGCAATGGAATACTCGGTCACGGTGGCTGGAATGGGATGACGATATCAAAAAAGCGACACAAACCTGGAAAGACTTAAACTATGATCCCCGACAACGGCCTTGGTTTATCGGCGCCAAACAACTTCACGTTTTAACCGCCAATGAAAACGCGCTAAATAAGAATAACAATCCAACCAATGAATCATCACATGGAAAAATCCATTGGACGGAACCGTACACGTTTTTTACGACCAAAGAACCTGGCATTACCGCCTCGGTCAGTTTTGACGATGGTGACCAATGGCTGGACGTCATAGGCATCGACATCTTGTTAAAAGACATTTCCAAATTTACGACTCAATTACACATCAGCCCCCGTGGCATGGTTGCGGTATTAACCGATAAGCAAAAAGTCATTGGTCTGCCTGCACACCCTCAATTTGCCGATGTGTCACAACAAATGTCGGCGTTGATGAAAACTCCGCGCGAGTTGGGGATCAAAGTGATTAACGATGCGGCCAGCGCGTTTGAGACTTTGGAAAACGGTTATCGAAAGCCGTTTCAATTCCGCAGTGCGGGCGAGGTGTGGTGGGCGGGGCTCAAACCGTTTTGGCTAAACGAGGACCGCAAACTATGGATGGCGGTAGTGGTGCCCGAAGAAGACATTATTGGTGAAATTACTTTAATGCGCTATGTAGTCATCGGTATCACTTTAGTGATTTTATCATTGGCGGTTTATAGAGCGATCAATTTGGCAAACAAATACAGTACTCCCATAGAGGCGCTGGTTAACCAAAGCTTTCGTATCGCCCGGGGAGACCTGGAGCACAAACAACACATCGACTCCATATTAAAAGAAGTGCATCGTTTGGCATTCGCCCAGGAAAAAATGCGCCGCGGTCTGAAATCGCTGTTTAAATTGGAACGCGACTTACAAATCGCTAAACAAATTCAACAAAATACATTCCCGGACACATTACCTGACATAGAAGGTTTCGAAGTGGACGCATGGATAGAACCTGCGGAAGATACCGGTGGCGACACTTATGATATCGTCGAGACTGGCGACGTGCTGGACGCTTATGAGGAAGGGGATAGCTACCGGAAAAAAATTGTGTTTTTACTCGCCGACGCTACCGGTCATGGCATAGGCCCCGCGCTTATTGTTACGCAGCTGCGCTCCATGCTATGCGTCGCTTTGCGCATGAAGCAATCTTTATCGAAAATCGCAGAATACGTCAATCAACAAATCCACAACGACATGCGTGAAGGCCGGTTTATCACCGCGTGGCTGGGCGAGTTGGATCCCGCCACTAAAACCCTTGCCAGCTTCAGCGCCGGTCAAGCACCCTTGTTTTATTATTCGGCCAAAACCCGGCGCTGTAATACCTTGCAGGCGGACACCCCACCGTTTGGCGTATTGCCTTTGCTATCGGCGGACATAAAAGAGACCATAATCCTAGCAAAAGGAGATATTTTCGCCGTGTTTTCCGACGGCATATTTGATACTTGCAATGCAATGGGGGAAAAATTCAGTATCCAACGGATTCAACGCATTATCGAGGAAAGCAACGCCGGAACCGCGCCTGAATTGCTGGCCACTATACGCAATCAACTCAAGGAATTTTCTCTAAACACCAAAGCCACCGATGATCGCACAGCCATAGTGATAAAGTGCACTAAGTGAGCCGCTATTTTCCCACATGCGAATTGTCACACCACAAACCGAGCAAGACTGGCAGTCTTATTTTGCGCTGCGATGGCGTCTTTTGCGCGCACCCTGGCAACAACCCAAAGGCAGTGAGCAAGATGAATTGGAGCAAAGCGCGTATCATGTGATGGTAAAAACCGCAGAGGGAAAAACAGTAGGGGTAGGGCGAATACACTATAACACCACTGACGAATGGCAAATACGTTACATGGCGGTTGATGAGGCGTACCGCGGTAAAGGAATTGGCGCAATGATTCTCCAGAAATTGGAAAGCTACGCGCGTTCAAAAGCGGGCAAGAGAATCACGTTGAATGCCAGAGAATCCGCCATTGAATTTTATCTAAGAAACAATTACCTGGTTTGCGGTGATGCGCCTATACTGTTTGGCGTCATCAAACACAAGCGTATGCGGAAAATTTTAATTAATCCGGATAACCAGCGGACATAAAATGGATTAATTTTCTGTATATATTGACGGTTAAAAATATTGTGATTTAATGGAGCAAATCCCATAAGCGTTGGGTGGACGTCACCCGGCAGGAAAACCTAGAGATAATTGTTACGTCATGCAAAAAAAATCCATTTACAAGGTAATCTTTGTCAATCAAGGCAAAGTCTACGAAATTTACGCCAAAGAGATTGCTCAATCCGGTATGTTCGGGTTTATTGAGATCGGCGGCTTTATATTCGGTGAAAAGTCTGCGGTGGTGATTGATCCGTCGGAAGAAAAATTAAAAAGTGAGTTTAATGACGTAAAACGCACCTATATCCCCATGCATTCGATTATTCGAATAGATGAGGTGGACAAAGAAGGTGTTGCAAAAATTACGTCCATGGAAGGCAAATCCGATCCAGTGGTCAGTTTTCCTGGCAGTTATTATAGCCCGCCCAACAAACCCAAAGGCGATTCCTGATAAAAGTGGCTCGTTCCCGCACTGCAAATCGCAATATAATATACGAGCGCTGTGCCAGCGATTAGATTCATGCTAAATCAAAAAGGAACCTACGCACTTATCCTTCAATCCAATTCTACAAGAAAAATTCAAATTGGCCGCCTTGGTAAACTGGCATTAAACTCCGGTTATTATCTTTATGTGGGCAGCGCATTCGGCCCCGGCGGCTTAAAATCCAGACTTGACCATCATCTAAAGCGTGCTATAAAACCACATTGGCACATCGATTATTTACGGCGCTACACAAAAGTAATTGAAATATGGTACACAACGGATGCTGTGCGGCGCGAAGACGATTGGGTCACAAATATGACAAAGATACCGCATGTAAACATTGCTTATCCCGGCTTTGGCGCATCGGACAGTAATAGTGTGTCCCATTTGTTTTGGTCAGCGCGCAATCCGGAACTTGAATCATTCCGCGAAGTCGTCAAAAAAATTCCGAATCATGGGCCTATTTATGTCAGCCAGCGATAAAACCCAAAACATGAATAGTAAAAAAATCAAAGGGCGGGGTATTAGCCAAAATCCGACCGGGCGATATGAAGTGTATAAGCGGGAAAGAACCGTTATCGATAACAGCGAATGGCACGATGAAGGCGAATCGCTAAGCCAATGGAAAACCCACCTCCACGTCGATCACACAAAGTCCATTATCAGCACTAACGATTCTCCCGATGTACCTTTTAACCGTTCTATTAATCCTTATCGGGGCTGTGAACACGGCTGCGTATATTGCTTTGCCAGACCAACCCATTCCTGGCTGGGGTATTCGCCTGGCCTGGAGTTTGAAACGGAAATTACTTACAAACCCAATGCCGCGCAATTATTACGCAAGGAACTGGATAAAAACAGTTATCACTGTGAACCCATAGTCATTGGCGCCAACACCGACGCTTATCAACCCGC
>JASFLF010000198.1:0-6532 GCA_050118235.1 Gammaproteobacteria bacterium
AATGCCGGTTATTCTGGCGTTGGCATCGGTTTCTCCGGTATCAACTACTGTGCCTTTAAAACCAACTTGTGAAGTATCGACGTTATAAACTGTAACAACAGCGCCTGCAAGAGGCCCTTTCACCCCACCACCGCTGACGCTCATGCTTAAGGTGACTGGATCTTGGGGAGGCGGACTACTACTGCCTCCACCACCGCCTCCTCCACTACATCCATATACCAATGACAATAATAATAACGGCAGGGTTTTCTTCATCATTTTGGCCCTCAATGCTTGTTTTTTTTGCTGTTCTTAAACGTATAAACTGCCAAACAACCGCGTTTACGAATCGGCAGTTAAATCGATGTAACCCCGGATATCGTCCGATTACCCTTAAAGCTTTAGGTTCAAATTAGTGGGATTTTAGGGAGAGGCAATTTGCAGCTAATATGCCGACAATACAACGCGTTAAAACAATGTCTGCGGCAAACTTAAGCTGCTACTGATTTTGGATGTTGAGTAATAGAGTAAAGATTGTTACATAACATCGATTTAGAAAACCGGTGTCATGTGTGTGAAATAAATTACTTTCATGTAACTACGATGGGTGAGGTAGATTATAAATGCCCCTATGGCAAATTCTTGCCATAGGGGTGGCTAAACTGCCACGAGTTCGACGGCTTCCGCTACATCTACAGCCACCAGACGAGACACGCCCGGCTCGGCCATGGTGACGCCGTTGAGCTGATCGGCCAGTTCCATAGTGATTTTGTTGTGGGTGATAAAAATGAACTGCACTTTGTCCGACATCTCCCGGACCAGATCGCAGAATCGGCCGACATTGGCGTCGTCCAACGGGGCATCCACCTCGTCAAGCATACAGAACGGCGCGGGATTCAATTGGAAGATGGCAAACACCAGCGCCACCGCCGTCAGTGCTTTTTCACCACCGGATAATAGATGGATGCTGCTGTTGCGCTTGCCGGGCGGGCGGGCCATAACGGTTACGCCGGTATCCAATAAATCATCGCCGGTTAACTCCAAATAAGACTCTCCCCCGCCGAACAGGCGCGGAAACAGCTTTTGGAAATCGGTATTGACTTTGTCGTAGGTTTCTCTGAATCGGGCGCGGGTTTCTTTGTCGATTTTGCGAATGGCGTTTTCCAAAGTAGTTAACGCTTCGGTTAAGTCGTCGTATTGCGCGTCCAGGTATTCTTTACGCTCCGCCTGCTGTTTGTATTCTTCGATGGCCGCTAAATTGATAGGACCGAGACGGCTAATACGCTTTTCAACGGTTTCGACCTTTTCATGCCATTCGCTTTCGTTGGCCGCTTCCGGTAATTCCTCAAATAAGGTCTGTAGTTGATGTCCGGTTTCCTGCAACGCTTCTTCCAGGGTTTGGCGGCGCACAACCAGTTCTTGCTGGTTGAGACGCAATTTGTCCAACTGGTTGCGCACGCCTTCGCTGTCTTGTTCCACGCTATGGCGCTCATTGCTCAACGCGCGCATGGAATGATCCAAGTCCTCGACGCTGCGGCGCGCGGCGGTCAATTGGGTTTCCACATCCACGCGTTTTTTCAAGTACTCTTGCAGTTCTTCATTAAGTTCAACCAATGGTGCTTCGGCATCTTCAATCAATCGCTGCAGTTCTTCTCGCCTAGCGGCCAGTTGGCCCAATTGTTTGTCCATGCGCTCCTGGCTTTGCTGAGTGGATGTCAATTCAGTACGGATGGTTTGAATGCGCAAGGTCAGTTCGTGCGCGGCGTCCCGATCATTGCGCGCCGTCTCGCGCGCCTGGTCCAGGGTAGCGCGGATGTCATCGCGCTGGGCGCTGAGTATTTCACGCTGCTCGGCGTGTTCCTGCATTAAATTGATGGCTTCATCCAGCCGTCCGCGGGCCAGTTCAGTTTCCCGCTCACTTTGCGTAAGTTGCTCTCGCAGTTCATTAATTTCTTGATCTATACTAACGGTTCTGGCGCGCATTTGTTCCATGCGGGCTTGTTTACCGCTTAATTGCGATTGGAACCGGCTATGGGTTTGATTGGCCTGATGAAACTGCGCTTGCAAGTCTTCGCGTTGAGTCTCCAAGGATTGCAGCGCTTCCCGCCCTTGAGATAATTTGCTGGCCAATTCTTCCAGATGCGCTTCCACAAAACTGATTTCTTCGGACAGAGATTGCAGTTCCTGCTCGCGCTGAATCACACCAAATTTCTCGTCCTCATCGCGCACTACGCGCAACCAGCTGCCGCTCATCCAAATCCCGTCCGGAGTGATAACGGATTCATTGACGGACAATTGGGAGCGCATGGCCAAGGCGCTGTGCAAATCATTGGCACAATACACGCCAGTCAGCAATGAATCGATACGCCAGGGTGCTTTGACCTTGTCGTGCAACCGCTCGCCTGCGGCGGCGGTAAGTTGCACCGCATGTGAACTGATATCGAATACGCTCAACGAACCTTTGTCGAAAGTGGTTATGGCGCTCATGACCGGATCCAAGCCGTCCACACAAATGGCTTCCAAGTTATTACCCAGCACACATTCAACCGCTTTTTCCCAACCTTGCTCCACGTTGATGAACTCGGCCAGGCGTCTGACCTCGGACAAGCCATTGTTTTGGAGCCAGGAGGTCACGGCACCTTGTTGTTTACCCAGCGCGGCTTGCTGTAATGCCTCCAGTGACGCATGACGGCCTTGCATACTTTGCAAGTTACTGCGTTTAGCGTTTAATTCGTTGTCGTACTCGATGTTGAGCTGACGTTGTTCGGCGATGCGCTGTTGATGGGAATCCAATTGCGCTTTGAGTTCTTCGCTTTGCTGTTCAAAGTTTTCGCGCTCGGCATTGAGGCCGGCAATTTCCTGTTCCAGTTCTTCGGGATTCAAGCCTTGGCGTTCGGTTTCCAACCGCTCAACACGATCCTGGTTCTGCAGAAATTGCTGTTCTAAATGAGCGATACGAGTTCGCTCCACTTCCGCCAGTTGCGCCGGTTCCGCCGCACGTTTGTTAAACTCTTCCCATTCCGCCTGCCAATTCTGCATGGCCTCCTCGGCGGCGGACAATTGTGCGGCGGATTCCGCTTGTTTGTCTTTAGCGACATCAAGCGCCGGCGAGTTTTCTTCCAAGGCGGCGCTCAATTCCTGTAAACGGGCCCGGTCGGCTTTTAAATGCGCCGAGGCTTCGTACCAGGACTCCTCGGCTTGTTTTAAATCATCCACATTTTGCTGACGGCGCTCTTTGGTATGTTGAATGGATTGCTCCACCCTGGCGATATCCGCGCCTACACTATAAAACTGTGCTTGAATCTCGTTGAACTCTTCACTGGCTTCCAAATGCTGGTCGCGTTGCTTTTCAATTTCCGCCTCGATATTGCGCAGCTTCGCCACAATGGATTCATACAGGTTTTCCTGATTACTAATAGCCTCTTGCTTGGATTTTATTTGATCGTCCAGGGTGCGCCATTTGAGAGCCGTTAGTTGCGCTTTTAATAAGCGCTCTTCTTCTTTGAGGATTTTGTATTTTTCCGCTGTTTTGGACTGGCGTTGCAAACGGTCCAGTTGTTTACCCAACTCATCGCGCAAATCCAGCAACCGCTCCATATTCTCGCGGGTGTGCTTGATACGGGTTTCGGTTTCCTTGCGCCGCTCTTTGTATTTGGATATGCCGGCCGCTTCTTCCAGAAAAACCCGTAAGTCTTCCGGCCTGGCTTCGATCAAGCGGGAGATCATGCCCTGCTCGATAATGGAATAACTGCGGGGCCCTAATCCCGTACCAAGAAAGATATCGGTGATATCCTTGCGGCGGCAGCGCGAGCCATTCTGAAAGTATTGCGATTGACCGTCGCGGGTGACTACGCGTTTGACGGATATTTCACTGTAATTGGCGTATTGCCCGCCCAAACTCCCGTCGCTATTGTCAAATACCAACTCGATAGACGCCTGGCCCACGGGTTTGCGGCTATTGGAGCCGTTGAATATGACATCCGTCATGGACTCACCACGCAAGTTCTTCGCCGACGACTCTCCCATTACCCAGCGCACAGCGTCTATGGTATTGGACTTGCCGCAGCCATTGGGCCCGACAACACCGATTAAATTGGAAGGAAGCGGAATGGTTGTGGGATCGACGAAGGATTTAAATCCGGCTAACTTAATTTTACTTAATCGCATTCAGGTGGCTTCAGTCTTTGAGAATTACGCAATCTATTCGGTCAATACATAAGGCGACGCGATAATGCTAAACTATGGCTTTTTAATACAGGCCATTTATATCGCCTTTTAATCAAGCCGCAAAAAGTAACACAAGAGAGAATCTATGCCTAGTCAGCCCAGCAAAAATTTGGAGACTTTCAATAACCCGAATCCAGAAAGGGATTTCACCATTCGCATCGAAGTGCCTGAATTTACTTGTCTTTGCCCTAAAACCGGCCAGCCGGATTTTGCTACCTTTATGATCGAATACGTACCCAATGAGCTGTGTATCGAATTGAAATCATTGAAATTATATATGTGGTCCTACCGTGATGAAGGCGCGTTTCACGAAGCCGTCACCAATCAAATTTTAAGCGATCTGGCTGGCGCATGCGCACCCCGCTACATGCGATTGACCGGCAAATTCAATGTGCGGGGTGGCATATACACCACTGTCATTGCCGAGCACCGCGATCCCAACTGGAAAGCACCACAATCCGTAGAACTGCCGGGGCATTAAACTATCGCTATAGGCCGGCCCATGTTGTTCATCACCTGATGTTTATAGGAATTGACCTGGGCACCTCCGGTTGCAGGGCCATTGCGATCGATGCACAGGCCGCCGTCACTGGCGAAGCCTACACCGAGCTACCCCCTCCGGAGTGCGACGGCCCCTGTATCCAACAATCTCCCGAACTCTGGTGGCAGGCAACCACCACCGTTTTAACCAAGCTGACCAGCCGGATATCGACTTCTGCGGTGTCAGCTATATGCTTGGATGCCACCTCCAGTACCTTGCTAATTGTCGATGAAAATGGCCAGCCTCACACACCGGCACTTATGTACAACGACGCGCGGGCTCAAAGCCAGGCACTAACTATTCGAAACCAATGCCCAGCCGATAGCGCCGCTCAAGGCGCAAGTTCCACGCTGGCAAAGTTACTTTGGTTCAAAGATCAAGGATTTCTGAACACCGGCGCAAGACCGTGCCATCAAGCCGATTGGATATTAGGCCGCCTAAGCGGCAACTACGGCATTAGCGATGTCAACAACTGCTTAAAGTTGGGCTACGATCCCATTGGCGGACAATGGCCTGAATGGCTGGACAATATAGGCATTCCCAAGCGACTGCTCCCTCAAGTAGTCAATCCCGGCACAAAAATCGGCACAATCACGCCGCAACTCAGTAAACAGTTTAATTTACCCGAATCCACCGCGATTCTCGCCGGCACCACGGACAGTACCGCGGCATTTATCGCCTCGGGCGCCGAACTCAGCGCAGAAGCCGTGACCTGTTTGGGCTCTACATTGGTGTTGAAAGTTTTGTGCGAACACCCTGTTTTTGCCCCTGAGTATGGTATTTACAGTCAACCACTACTGGACAAATGGCTGGTGGGAGGCGCCTCCAATAGTGGCGGCGGCGTACTGCTGAAATATTTTTCAAAATCCCAACTCCAGGAAATGACGCCGCTATTAGATCCGGAACACAGCACTGGTTTGAATTATTATCCGTTGACCCAACCCGGTGAACGCTTTCCCACCAATGACCCGGATATGGCGCCGAAATTATCACCCAGACCCGTTAGTGATGTAGAATTCTTTCAAGCCCTGCTGGAAGGCATAGCCACTATCGAAAAACGCGGATATGATTTGTTGCACTCGTTGGGAGCACCCTACCCTGACAAGGTATATACCAACGGTGGCGGTGCTGTTAACGAGCCATGGCGCCGCATCCGGGAAAAAGCGCTGCAAATACCGGTGATCAAAGCTAGACACCTACAGGCGGCATACGGGGCAGCTTTGATTGCGTTGCGGTCTTGCAAAAACCGTTAACCGCCAAGAACGCTAAATATATATTTATCGATTTCGGACTATCTTTTATCAGCTGCCATCCTTGGCGTCTTGGCGGTATGTTTTTTATCTTTATAACCGGTTTAATCATAGTAAACAGAAGGTATAACAATGAGTAATCCTATCAAAGGCGCCTGGTATTTAGTTACCGGCTTGAAACTGATATTTAAACCCGGTATTCGCGGCTACGTCGCAATTCCTCTGACGATTAATATAGTGATCTTCGCGGCGCTAATCTGGTTCGGCGCGCAGCAATTCGGTACCTTCCTGGATTGGTTGATGCCGGAGTTGCCGCAGTGGTTGCAGTGGTTAACCTGGATATTGTGGTTCATTTTCGCCGTTGGTGGTTTGCTGATTCTGTTTTTTACTTTTTCGTTGCTGGCCAACCTAGTGAGCGCCCCGTTTAACGGTCTTCTCGCCGAAGCGGTGGAATTGCATCTAACGGGGCAAAAACCGCAAAGCGATGATAGCGGTTTTATCAAGAATATCGTCCCCTCGATACTGCATGAGCTTA
>JASFLF010000199.1:0-6511 GCA_050118235.1 Gammaproteobacteria bacterium
CATATTTTGGGACGGTAATAATATCGGGAATACACTACATTGAACACTTTCACCTTACATCTGCAAGACGCCACTCAATACGAGCGAGTCGAGCATGTCAGCTCATTTATAGCCGAAGACGACTCCAACAGCTTTGGCCTATTAGCAGGACATGAAAAAATGATGACGTCGTTGGTGTTCGGCCTGGCCCGCTACCGCGTACAGGATCAAGCCTGGCAATATCTCGCGTTGCCCGGCGCTTTAGTCTATTTTTTAAATAATGAATTGTATCTCAGTACACGGCGGTATTTGAGAGATGACAATTATGAGCGCATCAGCCTCGCTCTGCGCCAACAGCTGCGCGCCGAAGAACAAGTACTACACAGCATTCGGGCCAGCTTGCATCAAATGGAAGAAGAGATGTTAAAACGCTTATGGGAATTGAGCCGCAGCGGAAAAAAAGTGCTATGACGGACGATCGCCGCGACAAACTCGAACAAGATGTGGAAACCCGCGTCAAGCGCATGAAAAAAGCCGAACAGGAAAGCCACACCGTGCTCGCCTATACCACCTACATAGGCACATTAGGCCTCGTATTTGTATTGCCGGTGATAGGTGGCGCCTATTTGGGAAGGTGGCTGGACAGCTTGGTCGAAGGCTACTCCATGCGCTGGACTCTCAGTATGTTGTTTCTCGGCATCATTATCGGCGCGATGAATGTTTATTTCCTGGTTCGGACAAATGAATAAGCTTTATGCAGGAATCTGAAGTCTTCAGCACAGTGTTGCTTACCATGGGTCCGGTGGAGGTCACCGACACCGTGGTGACTACGTGGGGCATTATGGCCGTGTTGGCATTGACCGGGTGGTTGATCCGCCGTCATTTGCACACGCAACCGAAAAAAATCCAGGTGTTGGCCGAAGGTATTGTTACCGCTGTGGAGGAAAACATTGAGGCGGCCATGCCGCAGTATTCCAAGGCGGTGGTGCCGTTTATTATGGCGTTGTGGATTTTTCTGGTGCTGGCCAATTTAACCGGTTTGATACCCGGATTGCATTCGCCAACCCGCGACTTATCACTGACGGCGGGATTGGCGTTATTGGTGTTTCTGTCTGTACATTGGTTTGGTATACGCACACAGGGATTAAAGCGCTATTTGCAACATTACCTCACGCCCAGTCCCATACTGTTACCGTTTCATATCATCAGTGAAATAACCCGCACCGTTGCATTAGCCGTACGTTTGTTTGGTAACATGATGAGCCTGGAGATGGTGGCATTGTTACTATTGATGGTGGGCGGATTCCTGGTGCCGGTACCCATTTTGATGTTGCACATTGTCGAAGCATTGGTGCAGGCTTATATTTTCGGTATGTTAGCGTTGATTTATATTGCCGGCGCCATACAATCGCAGCAGCTAAGACAAGAAACCATACAAGAACAAACACCATCGAATACGCAAACCCAAAATAAGACACAAGAACACAAACCAAAAGACAAGCCAGAAGAAAAACTAGAAGACACTTAAGAAGACACTTAAGAAGACACACACAACGAGGAGTAAGTTATGCCCGAGATGCATTGGTTTATTTTAGGCTCCACGGTGGGCGCGTTACTGGCAATAGCCATAGGTGTTATTGGGCCGGCATTCGCCATGGGCCGGGCTATCAGCCAGGCGTTGGATTCTCTGGCAAGGCAGCCGGAAAGTGAGCGCAGTATCATGCGCACGTTGTTTATCGGTTTGGCGATGATCGAGTCTTTGGCCATTTATGTATTAGTGGTGGTGCTGATTGTGTTATTCCGCAATCCGCTGATTGAATATTTACTGAAATAACTCATAGATCGAAATAGGGTTTAAAAGGGAATCGTCGTGGAATTATCCTGGTCAACCTTCCTGCTGGAAATCATCAATTTTCTGATTCTGGTGTGGATCCTGAAGCACTTTTTTTATGCGCCGGTAGTAAGTGTTATCGAGCGCCGTCGCAAAGGCATAGAAGATAGCCTGGCTCAAGCCGAAGCCATGCGCAGCGAAGCCAAGCAGGTAGAGAGCCAGTATAAAGACCGCCTGTCCCAATGGGAGAAAGAAAAAAAACAAGCGCATGAAGCGCTGCACAAAGAGATCAATGAAGAGCGCGCCCGTTTGATGGAAGCACTGCAAACCAATGTGGACAAAGAGCGCGAAAAGGCCAGAGTGCTGGAGACTCGGCGCGTGAGCGAGGTGCAACGTAAGAACGAACTCCAAGCCTTGAAGCAAGCAGCGCAATTTACCAGCAAATTGCTGAGCCGCTTAGCCAGCCCGGAGTTGGAACAAAAACTATGTGAGTTGTTATTGGAGGAATTACCGCGGTTATCCCCCGAGTGGTTGGAAACCTTGGGCAATGTGTTTTCCAGCGATGAAACACCTATCACTGCTCAAGCCTCGGTGAAGGTGAGTAGTGCCTACGAATTAACCGAACCATGCCGCAACACCATAAAAACCGCACTAAGTGACCTGGTGGATAAATCCATTGAATGCGAATTCACCCGCGATCCGCAATTGATTGCGGGACTGCGCATCAATTTTGGTCCGTTGGTTTTGCGGGCAAATTTACACGACGAATTGCAATTGTTTATCGAGTCCGCAAATGGATCAACTTGAAGACCAACCTGTGGATTCGATTCTGAGCCGGCAAGCCAATTGGCTTGCCGACTATAGCCTCGGTTTACGCGTTTATGAACAAGGCATTGTAGTGTCAGTAGGCGATGGTATAACCTGGATCAACGGTTTGCCCTCGGCTGCCATGGACGATGTATTGTACTTCGAGGATGGCAGCCAGGCGATAGTATTTGCATTAACGAAACAAATGGTGGGTGCCGTGTTGGTGCACCAAACCGAGCGCCTGACCTCGGGCACTATAGTCTATTTAACCGGCAAAGCCTTAAGTATCCCCGTGGGCGATGAAATGCTGGGTCGGGTAGTGGATCCGGTGGGTACTCCTTTAGATGGCCGCAAACCACCCGAATACAAGAACCGGCAAAATCTGGATAGCTTGTCGCCGCCGTTTATCACCCGGGAATTTGTCCGCGAGCCTTTATACACGGGCAATAAAATCATCGATGCGCTCATTCCCATTGGCAAAGGCCAGAGGCAGCTCATTGTGGGCGATAAGGGGTTAGGGCGCAGTTCACTGGCTATCGATGCTGTGATTAATCAACGGGATAAAAATGTCTATTGCGTGTATGTGCTCATCGGCCAAAAGCGCTCCACCGTGGTCAACGTCATTCAAACATTGAAAGAATACGATGCCTTGCACTACACCACCATTGTCGCCGGAGAAGCCACGGCGCCACCGGGACTGAAATATTTGGCGCCATTTGCCGGTTGCGCCATCGCCGAGGCATGGATGCGGCAGGGCAGGGACACATTAGTGGTGTACGACGATCTCAGCATGCACGCCCAAACATATCGCGAACTGTCCTTGCTGTTGCGCCGGCCACCGGGCCGCGAAGCCTATCCCGGAGATATTTTTTATTTACATGCACGCTTATTGGAGCGCGCTACATGCCTGTCGCACGAATACGGCGGCGGCAGCATGACAGCCTTACCCATCGTCGAAACCCGGCAAGGCGAAATCGCCAGTTATATTCCCACCAATTTGATTTCCATCACCGACGGGCAGATTTATCTGGACGCCGATTTATTCGCCAGTGGTTTCCAGCCCGCCATCGACATTGCCAGATCCGTTTCCCGCATCGGCGGCAAAGCGCAACACCAACGTATAAAAGAAGAAGCGGGTCGAATGAAACTCGACTATTTACAATATCTGGAACTGGAAGCCTTCACCCGCTTTGGCGCGAAACTGGAAGCCACTATGGAAAACAAGATCAAACGCGGCCGCATCCTGCGGGAGATCCTCACCCAAGACCGATTGTCTCCGTTATCCATTGAGTTTAACATGGCCTGGTTGATCGCATTTAACGAAGGTTTGTTTGACAATCTTCAACCGGAACAACTCGATGAAGCTCTGCAACAACTCAAACGCTCGGTAGCGGAGAGTCCTCTAACACTGGATGACGAACGTGCCCGCTGGGTCAATGCCGTGCGTGCCTGGTTACCCTCACAACCGGATACACAAGATGACACGCCGGCATGAAATAGAACAACATTTGCATTCCATGCAGGACATCAGCGAAATCATGAATTCCATGAAAAACTTGTCACTCATGGAAACCCGCAAACTATCGCGTTTTCTATCCAGCCAACAGCGCGTGGTAAAAAGCACCGAGCAAGCCGCCAAAGATTTTTTAAGCGCTTATCCGCAACTGCAAACCTCATCGCCAGCCGTCAACGAAGTGTACATCCTCATCGGTTCGGAGCAGGGATTTTGCGGCGACTTCAATCAGACGTTGATCAATACATACAACACAATTACCGCGACAAAATCCACAACCAACATCAAACTTGTGGCAATAGGCACGAAATTGTACAGCATAGTGCAAGACCATCCACAGCTCATAAAAGTACTAACCGGCCCCACAGTAGGCCAAGAGGTCGACACAGTATTGAGCGATCTGATAAACACGGTGAGCAGCCAGCACAGCGCTATAGGTACTCTATCCATTACCGCGTTGCATCATGAGCATGAAAACGAAAACATCCAAATCACTTCCCTCTTACCGCCGTTTCAAAACCTAAAGCTACCACCAAGCCAATGTAGCTATCCACCCCGTCTGCAATTGCCCCCGGAGCATTTTTACAAAGCCCTGATCGACCATTATCTCTTTGCCGCATTGTATGAAATGTTCTACACCTCACTCATGGCCGAACACTACCGCCGCGTACAACACCTGGAAGGCGCCATCGACCGGCTAGAACAGCGCGCCGAGGAACTGGGAAAAAAGCGCAACATGCTCCGGCAGGAAGAGATAACCGAGGAGATAGAGGTGATTATGTTGAGTGCGGGGATAATACATTAGGAGTTCGCGTGGAAAATACAGCACAACTTATTTGGGGATTGGTATTCGGATCAATCGGCTTCGGATTCTTTATATACGGGCGAAAGCAGAGGGCAGTGGTTCCATTAATGACCGGTATTGCTCTATTTATCTTTCCTTATTTTATATCGAACATTTACATGCTTGTAATTGTGGGTTCCGTTTTAGTGGCGTTGCCATATTTTGTGAGAATATGAGCCATACCGAGAATGTAAAACAAAGAAACCCCGGAATTTTCACCATATCATTTCAACCTGAATTTGATTTGCGTACGCCATAAAACCGCGACCGGCTTGCCTTCCACGTTACCCGGGATAAAAGTGGATTGCATGAGTGCCGCGATTACCGCATTGTCGAACTCCTCGCCGCCGGATTTTAATATTGTCACTTTGCGGGGTTGGCCCTTACTGTCGATCAAGACTTCAACCTTTACGCTGGCGTCCTGGCCCAGACTGCGCATAACCGCGGGATATTCGGGTTCCACATAGCGGGCAAAACGCGGCATGCTGGTGAGTTGAAAAATCGGTATCGGTCTTGGCAACGGCGCTGGTTGGGTATCGGCCTCGGGCTGTGTGACCGGAACGGGTTCGGGTTGTGGCGCCGGCTCAGGTTGCGCCTTAGGTGGAGTTGGCTGATTCAACGGTAATTGTTTCTCCGGTATAACCTGGCGCTCGGGCGGTTTTGGCGGCGGCGCTTTCGGCGGTTCGGATTTGATTTTCGGTGGTGTCTCCATGGGTTTGACGGGATCCTGTTTTTTAGGCACGGGCGGTTTGGGGGTGGATGGCTTGGGTAGCGGCGCCGGTTCGCGCCATTGCATAAAATCGATTTGAACCACCGCCGGTTCGTCGTCAATGGTTTTGATTTTCAACTGAGGGATAGCAAAAAAGGCTGCGATAGTAACCAACGTTCCGGTTACTATCGCAATTGGCCATGTATACAGATCATCACTGCTCATCGGTTGGTTTGGTCGCGATACCGACGCGATTCGCCCCGCCCAATTTACAGGCATCCATTACTTGGATCAGGTGTTGTGTTTGTGCGCGACGGTCCACTTGCAGTAACACGGACGTGTCGGGTGCTGCGCGGATTTGTTCGCGTACCAGGCGTTTGACATCTTCGGGTGTAATTTGTTTGTCTTGAAATTGTATTTCCCCGGCCTGATTGACAGTGAATGTGATTTTTTTCAATTTCAACTGTTCGGAATGTTCCGATTCGGGTTTCTCAATAATAAAACCTCGATTTTCCGGAAATACTGTGGTGACCATGAAAAATATCAACAGCAAAAACACTATGTCGATCAGCGGCGCCATGGTGATTTCCGGTCGGCCAGTTTTCAATTGCGGCATGGAAATGGGGGAAGTCAACACCGGCTTAGTCATGGGCGATCGCCTCTTTGCCGGCTAAAGGCTTGTTATATACCATCAACAAACTTTCTTCCGTCACAGCCAGTAAAAAGTGAACCCGCTGCACCAGCAAGTGATGGAAAAAAATCACCGGAATCGCAATGATCAAACCACTGGCGGTGGTCAACAAGGCTTGCGAAATCCCATTGGCCATT
>JASFLF010000200.1:0-6496 GCA_050118235.1 Gammaproteobacteria bacterium
TGGCCTTTTTTGCCTTCCAACGATTCCAGCAATGCGGTTTCTTCGCCGCATATATAAGCGCCCGCGCCCAAATGGGTGTAAAGATCAAAGTTCACTCCGGAACCCAACACATTCTTTCCCAATAACCCGGCGGCATAAGCTTCATCGATCGCCGCTTGAAAACGACCGTAAGGCTCCCAGAATTCGCCGCGTATATAGTTGTATCCTGCGCTGGCGCCAATGGTGTAACCGGCGATAGCCATGCCTTCCACCAGTTGGTGGGGGTTATAACGCAGGATATCCCGGTCTTTGCAGGTCCCGGGTTCACCCTCATCTGAGTTACACACAATGTATTTTTGCCCCGGCGTGTTGCGCGGCATGAAACTCCACTTTAACCCGGTGGGAAATCCGGCACCCCCGCGGCCCCTTAGCGCGGATGTTTTCATTTCCGCGATAATGTCGTCGGGCGAGGTTTTTTCCTTGAGAATTTTTTTCCACACCTCGTAGCCCCCGGTACTTTGATACGTCTCCAAAGTCCAAGGCTTTTCCAGGTGATTGTTTCTAAAACATACTTCGTTGGCCATTGGTATTTAGTCCAAGCTATTTAGTCCAAACTTCAGTGCAAGATCGTGTTCAGGCATTAAGTTCAATCCGTATAGGGCTGTTAATCCAAACTATCCAGGATGGCATCGATTTTTTCCGGTGTTAAATGTTCATAGTATTCCTTGCCGATTTGAAACATGGGTGCACCGACACATGCGCCTAAACACTCCACCACCTTTAAGGTAAACTTTCCATCCGCGGTGGTCTGACCCATCTTTATGCCGAGCTTATTCTCTAAATGTTCTACTACGCCATCAGAGCCGCACAACAAACAGGAAATATTGGTGCACACACATATCTTATGCCGACCCACAGGCTTGTGTTCGTACATGGAATAAAAACTTGCCACTTCGTATACCGCAATGGGCGGCATTTGTAGATATTCCGCTACCGCATCCATCAATTCAGTCGTTAACCAGCCGCCGTTGGCTTCCTGGACAATGGTCAGCGAGGGCATAACGGCCGATTGTTTCTGGTCCGCGGGATATTTGGCAATCCACGCATCGATTTGCTCACGCAAACCCGGAGAAATTAGATTAACTTTACTTTGTTCCATTCTTGCTGCCATAAACTTTTTCCAGCGCTAACAAATAGTACGTACTAAGTCCATAACCAATTAAATCGTTAACGGTCGACTTCCCCGAACACAATATCCTGTGTGCCTATGATCGCGACCACATCCGCTAGCATATGCCCACGCGACATTTCATCCAATGCCGATAAGTGCGCAAATCCCGGAGCACGGATTTTTAACCGGTAAGGCTTGTTCGTCCCATCGGACACTAGATAAATACCGAATTCACCCTTGGGATGCTCCACCGCGGTATACACTTCACCCTCGGGTAACGTATACCCTTCGGTAAATAACTTAAAGTGATGAATGAGAGACTCCATGTCACCTTTCATGGACTCGCGTGAAGGAGGCGTTAGTTTGTGGTCATCCAGCATCACGGGACCGGGGTTGTTGCGCAGCCACTCTACACATTGCTTGATGATGTGGTTGGATTGACGAAATTCTTCCATACGCACAAGGTAGCGATCGTAACAATCGCCGTTTACGCCGACGGGGATATCAAAATCCAATTGATCGTAAACTTCATAAGGCTGTTTTTTACGTAAGTCCCATTCCACACCGGAACCCCGTAACATAGGCCCCGTAAACCCCAATTGCATAGCTCGTTCCGGCGAGACAACGCCAATGCCAACTGTACGTTGTTTCCATATACGGTTGTCGGTCAGCAACGTCTCATATTCATCCACATACCTGGGAAATCGATTGGTGAAGTCTTCGAGAAAATCCAACAGAGACCCTTGACGGTTGTTGTTCATCCGTTCGACTTCTTTTTCATTGTGCCATTTGGACGGTTTATATTTCGGCATGGAATCGGGCAAGTCACGGTACACTCCACCTGGCCGGTAGTACGCTGCGTGCATACGCGCGCCGGATACGGCTTCATACATATCCATGAGATCTTCACGCTCACGAAATGCGTATAAAAATACCGTCATCGCCCCGATATCCAATGCGTGAGCGCCTAACCATAACAAGTGATTTAATATCCGGGTAATTTCATCGAAAGCCACGCGAATGTATTGCGCCCGAATCGGCGGCTCAATGCCCAGTAACTTTTCCAGCGCGAGCACGTAACCGTGCTCATTGGACATCATGGATACGTAATCCAAACGATCCATGTAAGGAATGCTTTGATTGTAAGGTTTGCTTTCAGCCAGTTTTTCCGTGGCTCTGTGTAGCAATCCGATATGGGGATCGGCCCGTTCCACCGTCTCGCCGTCCAATTCCAGCACCAGGCGCAACACACCATGCGCGGAAGGATGCTGTGGTCCGAAATTGATAGTGTAGTTTCTGATTTCAGCCACTATTGTTCTCCTTCGGTGGCCGTATGGATGTAACGGTGATCGGTGCGCTTGACTTTAGGCACTAAGGTACGTGGCTCAATACTTACCGGTTCATAGACCACTCGTTGTTTTTCCACGTCATAACGCATTTCAACCTGCCCGATCAATGGGAAATCCTTGCGAAAAGGATGTCCGATAAAACCGTAGTCCGTCAGGATTCGTCTTAAATCAGGATGCGAGCGGAACATGATGCCAAATAAATCAAAAGCCTCTCTTTCATACCAATTGGCGCTGTTCCATATATCCACAACGGAATCAATAAGCGGAGCATCGCTTGGCATATAGGATTTTACCCGCAAACGCATATTGTTTTTGATGGACAATAGATGATAGACCACAGCAAACCGGCGAGTCGTGGCGTTTTCTCCTTGCAATTTCGGCGCAGGCATGCCATCCGGCATACGTTCAACGCCTCGGCTGAAACCGGTGCCGGTGGCGCCAGTGGTCTCCCACTCCACCTCGCCGAACGCCAGGTAGTCAACGGCACAAAGGTCGATAAGTTCCTCAAATGCAAACTCCGGCTCGTCACGCAAGGTTGTGCAGACCGACTTGATATCACTAGGAGCAACCTCCAAGGTCACTTCTTTGAATTGCGCCTTACAAGCCAACGCGTTAGGGAATTTAGCTTCGAGACGCTCTTTCAGCGCCGTAATTATATTTCCCATGGTGATTTAATCTCTTATGTTCTGTACGCAAATGTACATTATTTTTATTAAATAGTAACGCAAGCATTAGCGCATGTATTAACGCGCAATGGTATTGGTGCGTTTTATTTTATTTTGTAATTGGATTATGCCGTAGAGCAATGCTTCGGCGGTCGGTGGGCAACCCGGAACATAGATATCCACTGGCACAATTCGGTCACAACCACGTACCACTGAATAAGAGTAATGGTAATAACCTCCCCCATTGGCACATGAACCCATGGAAATCACCCAGCGGGGTTCTGCCATTTGATCGTATACTTTTCGAAGCGCAGGCGCCATTTTATTTACCAACGTGCCTGCCACTATCATAACGTCGGATTGTCTTGGACTGGGTCTGAACACCACGCCAAAACGGTCTAAATCATATCGGGCGGCACCCGCTTGCATCATTTCAACCGCGCAACACGCAAGACCAAACGTCATTGGCCATAGCGAGCCGGTCCTGGCCCAGTTAATGAGTTTATCCGCGGTAGTAGTTACCACACCTTTTTCTAAAATGCCTTCTATTCCCACTCTAAGGCCCCTTTCTTCCACTCGTAGATAAATCCAATGACAAGAATACCCAGAAACACGGCCATCGCTACAAAGCCAAATACGCCGATTTCTCCCAGAACCACAGCCCATGGGAAAAGGAACGCAATTTCCAAGTCAAATATGATAAAAAGAATGGCAACCAAGTAGAAACGCACATCAAATTTCATGCGCGAATCTTCGAAGGCTTCGAATCCGCATTCGTACGGTGATAACTTCTCCCCATAAGGTTTTGACGGTCCGACCAGATAACCGATAACGATAGGCACTACGCCCAATAACAAACCGATTACGACAAAGACCAGAATGGGTAAATAATTTTCTAGCATTGTGACTGAATCCCCACTCAGATTTTTTTAATTATATTTTTACAATGAATGGGACGTTGATTCCCTAACGACTTAACCACTACTCAAATCCCCACTCTTGAATAGTGTAATTAGGGCAAAAACCATCCCGCCTGACAAGCGCTAGACGAGTCTAGGCTAGACTAGAATGTCTTGTCAAGTAAGCTTTTATTTTAAATATTATTGAGTAATCAGAAAGTTATACGCCGTCCCCCGATAGGAAAATTGTATTTATATTGATTTTATGATAGTGGTGCCGATGGCCGGAGTCGAACCGGCACAGCTTTCGCCACTGCCCCCTCAAGACAGCGTGTCTACCAATTCCACCACATCGGCAAAAAGCAGTATTACCCCACAAGACGCATTTAGAAACGCGACTTAAGGAGCGGGTTGTGACGGTACCGGTTGTGGCAGATCCTGCGGCACGTCTTGTGGAGCATCGGATTGTTCCGCTGGTGGTGCATTGGGCGCTGCCTCACTGCTCTCGCTGGCCGGTGCTTGAGGCAACTGAGGCACGTCACTGGGCACTTCCGGCATAGTCGCCGGCGCCGCTGGTGCCGGAGCTTTGGGCTCTTCGCTCGTCGTGCTACGCTCCATGATACTCTTAGGTTCATCGGTGCTGCTTTGGTGTAAATATGCCAGGGATAAACTGGTCACAAAAAACACCGTTGCTAATATCGCTGTGGTTCGTGATAAAAAGTTACTTGAACCTTGAGCCCCGAAGACCGATCCGGAAACACCACCCGCAGCACCGGCGCCAAATGCCGCGCCGGCATCCGCTCCTTTGCCATGCTGCAACAATACCAGTCCAATAACAGATATGGCTGCCAATATGTGAACTATTAGAATAATGGTCGTTGCCATCGATTCGATTTAACCTCGTTGAATAAAATTGTTAAAAAATATTTTATATATTGCTATAAATGCTGAATATGCGTAGCAGGATGTTCAAACTGCTGTGTCAAAAAACTCGTGTGAAAAACTTGTGTTAAAAATCCATATTAAAAAATCAGTGAGAAATATAGCCATACGCACGGATTTAACCGGCCGCTGTGCAAATCCCCAGGAAACTGTCCGCTTTCAATGACGCCCCACCGATCAGACCGCCATCGATGTCGGACTTGGCAAATAACTCGGCCGCGTTGTCAGGTTTTACGCTGCCGCCATATAGAATCTGAATATTTTCCGCAATGGTGGCGTTTTTAGCGGCCAACCGTTGGCGAATAAATGCATGTACCTCCTGGGCTTGTTCCGGTGTGGCAGTAACCCCTGTGCCTATGGCCCATACCGGCTCATAAGCTATCACGGCATTCTCAAATTCCTCTATGCCGGTTACATTAAGGACGGCGTCCAGTTGTTCCGCGACTACTGCCTCGGTTTTACCGCCCTCCCGTTCGGTTAGTAATTCACCGACACATAAAATCGGTATCAATCCTGCGGATTTCACGGCAATAAATTTTTGCACGATGTCGTCGTTGGATTCGTTGTATATGGAACGCCGTTCCGAATGCCCCAAAATGACGTAAGTGCAGCCAAATTCTTTTAACATCGGCGCCGCTACCTCACCGGTATACGCACCGTCATTGTGCTGGCTGCAATTCTGAGCGCCCCAGGCGACTTGCGTCGAGGCCAGCAATTCAGCCGCTTGCGGAATATAAACAAACGGCGGGCAGACGGCCACATCCGCATTAGTCACTGCCGACATCCCCTGCAAAATGCCGTCGATTAACTCTTTCGTATTTTGTTTCGACCCGTTGAGTTTCCAGTTTCCTGCTACCAGTGTACGGCGCATTGATTTCCTCCCCCAAACCTCATTGAAAAGCGGGCTGGAAGCTTAACCGTCTCCGGCAAAAAAATCAATTTACAGATCAATAAATGCCTAAATCTTCTACTATTCACTCCGCGGCAATAGCATTTCTGGTCCCTATTGCTTCGCTTGCAGGTCTTTTTACCCTATTAAAGCTAGGCCACAAAAGCTTCTTTCACTACAGCAGCTAAATTATTGGCCAGTAGTTCCACTTCGGCTTGGTCGATACCTTCCACCATGACCCGAATCAGCGGTTCGGTTCCCGAGGGCCGCAATAACACGCGACCTCGATCTTTAAGCTGGTGTTCAGCCTGTTTTAGAGCATCGTTAAGAAGGGGGGAAGAATGTACGTCGACTTTTTCTTTTATACGTACATTTACCAAACATTGGGGGTATTTGGTCATGCCGTTTTTCAATTCGTGTAAAGATTTTTGGGAACGAAACATAGCGTGTAAGGCTTGCAAGGCGGAAATAATGCCGTCACCGGTCGTGGTACGATCCAAACAAATTATATGTCCGGAACTCTCCCCACCTAGTGTCCAGCCTCCTTGTTGCAACAATTCCATTACGTATCTATCTCCGACTTTGGCGCGTTTCAGGGCAAT
>JASFLF010000201.1:0-6479 GCA_050118235.1 Gammaproteobacteria bacterium
ATGCCGCTATCGGCGACCCCGTTAGTGTATCCCAGGCCAAACCGCCATTTTCCATGGATGCCGTGCGACGAAAAATCAACGGCGAACGGTTGAGCCTGCGTGATTTCCGGGTAATTGCCAACGACATCAGCAAAAACCGCTATTCAAAAATGGAGATGGCCGCCTTCTTAGTCGCCTCCGGTCAAACCGGCTTGGACCGTGAAGAAATCCTCCACTTCACCCAGGCAATGACCGAGTCCGGTGAACGACTGGACTGGCATTCGCCGTTAGTGGTCGATAAACATTGCATAGGCGGCATCCCCGGTAACCGTACCACAATGCTAGTTGTTCCAATTGTTGCCGCCCATGGCACCATGGTGCCAAAAACCTCCAGCCGCGCCATCACCTCTCCGGCGGGAACTGCAGATACAATGGAAGTGTTGGCGAACGTCAATTTAACACCCGAACAGATGCATAAAGTCGTCAATGAAGAACACGCCTGCCTGGCCTGGGGGGGCACCGCCCGGCTGGCGCCCGTGGACGATGTATTGATTTCCGTAGAAAGACCGCTAGGCATCGATTCCCAAGGTCAAATGATCGCATCGATACTGTCGAAAAAACTTGCCGCCGGCTCGACTCACTTGCTCCTGGATATCCCGGTGGGCCCTACCGCCAAAGTGCGCCAAATGCGCGAAGCATTACACTTACGTAAATTGTTCGAATATGTCGGCGATCGCTTGAACCTGCATTTAGAGGTCATCATTACCGACGGCACACAGCCGGTGGGTCGTGGCATAGGGCCAGTGTTGGAATGCCGAGATGTCATGCAGGTGCTGGAAAATCATGTGGACGCACCCTTCGACTTGCGGCAAAAAGCCTTGCGCCTGGCCGGTAGAATGTTGGAATTCGACCCGGATGTGCGCGGCGGTTACGGATTCGGTCTGGCGCGCGATATACTGGACTCCGGCCGCGCACTAAAAAAACTGCAGGCGATCATCGAAGCGCAAGGCAAGCAAACCCAAACCTTTATGCTGGGCAGTCTCACCCGGGACATAACCGCCCCTGCGGGCGGTTATGTCACCGCAATTGATAATTTTCGAATGTCAAAAATTGCCCGCTTGGCGGGCGCCCCCATGGACAAAGGCGCCGGTGTGGATTTACTGAAAAAACTGGGAGATGAAGTCATGCAAGGAGAGCCTTTATATCGCATATACGCGGAATTCCCGGCGGATTTCGATTTCGCCTGCTCTTTGGCGGATGAAAGCAGCGGATACACCATCGGCGAGCAAAAGCAGATTACCAAACCGTATCTGGAGATCTAATCCTAGGATAATGCTAAAAAAACCCCAATTGCTCTTAGGTTTCGCCGACTATGAAACACCGGCGAAAAATCTTGCCGATACCCTAAAAATCGAGTACGCGAGTGTTGAGATACATCGCTTTCCCGATGGTGAGAGCAAGCTTACCCTTCCGGTGGACTTACCGGAAACTGTTGCGTTTTGCCGCAGCCTCAATCTACCAAATAGTAAACTCATTGAGTTGCTCATCGCTGCGCAAACCGCCCGACAACACGGCGCCCTTGAAATCATCCTGATCGCACCGTACTTATGTTATATGCGCCAGGATATAGCATTCAATCCGGGGGAGGCCGTCAGCCAGAAAATTATCGGCAAGTTCATAGCGGAGCATTTCGACGCAGTGCTAACCGTCGATGCGCATTTGCATCGCATACATGACTTGCATGAGGCGATACCCGTCAACCAGGCAATTAATTTAAGTGCCGCTGAACTCATCGGCGAATATGTTAAAGCACACGTTGAAAATCCATTATTATTGGGACCGGATGAAGAATCAAAACAATGGGTGCAAAGCGCCGCAAAAATAGGCGACTTCGAATTCGGTGTCGCATTAAAAAAACGCATGGGCGACCGAAGCGTAAACATCAGTTTGCCGGACATTTCATTTGCAAACCGCAACGTGGTGATTATCGACGACATGGCCAGCACCGGACAAACCATTATTGAAACCGCCAAAGAACTCTTTCAACGAAAAGCACAAAATGTTTGTTGTGCTGTTACGCATGCGTTGTTTTATGAGCAAGTCACCGAACGCATGCAGCAGGCCGGCATTCAATCCGTATGGAGTACCGATAGCGTGCAACACCCCACCAACAACATACCCTTGGCCAAATTATTGGCCGCTGAATTTATGACTTGATATTTAACGACGCACTCATGCCCTCACCTTTTTCCCCAATCCATTTAGTGTTGTTTGTTATCGCTGTTACGGCATTAATTGCGTTTGTGCAAATCGGCTTGGTGACGGTTGCCTTTGACAAACTGGGACTATCCTCCTCTTCGGCCTTGTTGCTACTAATCAGCTCATTAATTGGCAGCGCCATCAACTTGCCGTTGTTTTCCCTAAAGGCCGAACCACCCAAATCACCCATGACCAATCCCTTTTTCGGATTGCTACGCCCACCGAAAATCGAGTACACGGGAAGAACTTTGATCACCATCAACGTGGGAGGTGGACTCATACCCTTGTTTTTCTCCGGCTATCTGATTCAACACAACCACTTACCATTTAGCGATATTGTATTAGGCATAGCCATCGTCACTATCATTAGCTACCTTGTTAGCCGACCAGTCCACGGTATCGGCATCGGTATGCCGATTTTAATCGCACCATTGTGCGCAGCGATCGTCGCGGTGATGCTTAACAGCGAGGCCAGCGCACCGTTGGCCTATATTGGTGGCACCCTGGGTGTGTTAATTGGGGCTGACATTTTACGCTTGAATAACATCCGCCAAATGGGACTACCCATCGCTTCCATAGGCGGGGCCGGCACATTTGACGGCATCTTTATAACCGGTATAGTGGCGGTATTATTGGCCTAATGCATTTCGCCTTGACGGAAATCAAAAACCATACCAAGCTTAATGAGTATTATTTATTAACAAAAGCGACGACAGCGGAGACCTACCCATGGAAGCTTATAAAAATATTATGATTGCCATTGATTTTTCTGAATCGGCAGACCAAGTCATAGACAGAGCAATAGACATCGCCAAACATTCTGATGCCAACATTTCTTTATTGCACGTCGTCGATCATCTACCACCATTGGGATTCGGTGAAGAACCCCTGATCGCGCCCGACTGGATGATACCGGAACAACAATTATTGGAAGAAGCCAAAAAATCCCTACACAACTTTGCCAATAAACATTCGTTGCAAAAGCGCGAACAGTCGGTCGCGCTTGGCACGCCGCATATAGAAGTTGTGCGTATCGCCGAAGAGAAAAAAATCGATTTGATTGTGGTCGGTTCCCACGGCCGCCACGGCGTCCGCTTATTACTAGGCTCCACCGCAAACGGTGTACTACATCATGCCAAATGCGATGTGCTCGCGGTACGAGTAAAGGAAAATACATAATATTGATTGTCATATTCTTGCAAATATAGCCGCTTATAAATAGCGCTTCATTCGGCAATCACACGCATAACCGGCTACTGGATTCATTCTCAAAAATCTTGTCCAGTAGCTACTCCGAAAAAGTCAAACCACTTCCTATCAATAACCTATATCGACAATTACCATGTCACACTCACACGACGATATTTTAGAAATCGCCAAAATCAGTATTAGTGAAGAACACCAACATTTTTGCTTTAAACCGCAAATTATGGAAGACCCCATCGACTGGGGATACTTGCTCGCCGACTTCACTCGCCAGCTGGCCGATTCCTACGAAGGATACCAAGAAGGTGATAGCCATACCGTGCTCAAGCGAATCCTTGAAGGATTCGAAACGCAGCTAACATCAGCCCCATTGGAACAAGAGCAACCGCACAATCCGCAAATCGTTACTTATTCGAATTGCAAATAAACTAAAATCTCGTCACTTCTATATCGCTCGAGAATAATCAAGTCATTCGCAAAAACACTCGCGTTATCCCATCAAACTATAATGCACCTGTAGGAGTGTCCCTATGGGGCGCGACTTGCGTCGGCCATCAATTGTAACACCTTGGAAAATCAAATATTTTGTAGAAGGTTGGGTTAGATGCGCACTAACCACATTCAATTTTCACCTCAATACTTGCGCGCATCGTAACCCAACAACCATACAACAATTTCACACTATCACACTATCAGACTATACTTTAGTAAGTTAGGTGATACCATAATGGAGGTATCTCAATGAAACAATCACCAAACTTAGAACGCCGCAAACTACTGCGCGCTTTACTGGCAACAGGCACAACCGCATGCCTCTGGCCAATGATCGGCGCCACCAAACAAAACGCCATTATCACCAAACCCATCCCCTCAAGCGGCGAATCAATCCCCGTCATTGGCCTGGGCAGTTGGATCACATTCAACGTAGGTAACGACCCAGTAGCCCGCGATGCATGCGCCGAAGTCATGCGCAACTTCTTCAACGCCGGTGGTCGGGTGATGGACTCCTCCCCCATGTACGGCTCCTCGCAAGAAGTCATCGGCTATGGCCTCACCAAGCTGGGCAAAACCGCGCAGGTTTTCTCCGCCGAAAAAGTATGGACATACTCAGGCTCCAACGGCCGCGACCAAATAGAGGCAACTCGCCGGTATTGGAATGTCAAACGTTTCGATCTCATGCAGGTCCATAATTTATTATCCTGGGAAGATCATCTCCCCATGCTGTTCGACATGAAAGCCGCGGGACAAATTCGCTACGTAGGAATTACCACATCCCACGGCCGCCGCCATCGCGAATTCGAACAAGTCATGCGCAGCCAGCCGCTGGATTTCATTCAAGTCACCTATAACATCCGGGATCGCGAAGTCGAAAGACGCATCCTCCCATTGGCACAAGATCGCGGCATCGCCGTCATTGCCAACCGGCCCTTCCAACAAAGCGAACTCATCGACTGGGCTAAGCGTCATCCCCTACCGACCTGGGCCGCCGAAATCGACTGCGCCAACTGGGCCCAGTTCCTTCTCAAGTTTATCGTGTCGCACCCGGCTCTTACCTGCGCCATACCCGCCACCAGCCGCGTTGATCACGTGCTCGAAAACATGGGCGCCGCCACCGGCCGTCTTCCGGATGAAGCCATGCGCAAGCGCATAATCGCCTATGTCGAGAGTCTTTAATGTCTGAATGGTGGACCTACCAGCTGTCGGATCTCCTGCTCTTTTCACCCCAAACCTACTACCGACTGTTTGAGCTTTACAACACCGACATATGGCCGATGCAAATACTGACGCTCGCTCTTGGCGTCTCAATACTCGCGCTAATTCACTGGAATCCGCCCTGGCACGGGCGCGTCGTTACCGCCATCCTCGCCGCTTGCTGGCTTTGGGTAGCATGGGCATACCATCTGCAACGCTATGCCACCATTAATTGGGCAGCCACCTATTTCGCCGCGACCTTTGCCATCGAAGCCGCGCTATTAATTTGGATTGGAGTAATTCGCGCCCGGCTGGTATTCCTGCCAACAACGCGTGCGCTTTATCGAGTCGGTATAATCATCTATCTATTCGCCCTAATAGCCCTGCCCTTCATTAGCCCGCTCGTTGGAAGAAAGTGGGTACAAGCCGAAATCTTCGGGATCGCACCTGACCCAACGGCAATCGCGACACTAGGCCTACTTCTCCTCGCGAGTGGAAGAACTTATTGGGAGCTTTTACTCATACCGTTGCTATGGTGCGCCACCACTGGCGCGATCCTATGGACGATGGGCTCTCCAGATACCTATATCGTTCCGCTCGCCGGGCTATTGGCAATGGTTATCTCAATCTATAAGACACGGTTGCTACGTAACCGGCAATCAAAATAAGGTCTGGTCGTAAAAGATAGCAACACGAATTATTTCAGATGAAGAAAATCTATTAAAATTCGCCTCTAATTCGGTATAAACGCACTGCAATTATTGACCTTACCAGACTATCTGTGCCAGATTATCAAGGTAGATATCGACCAAAGCGGATGTTGAACAATTAGCATTGTGGTGTTGTCATTACCCCATTAGGGTCCTCAATAAAGTGTGGTATATTCTCAGGGTCACGTTTATTTTTCCTTAATAATAGGACGAAAAATTTCTAACCTACTGTTTTTATTGAGCAAAATAACGTTCCAGATTGTCAAGTATATATTTTGATAACGAGACATGAGGTCTTGTTTATTCAACGTTGGGCGTATAGGAACATAGCATGAGCACTAAAAAGAAGGGCTTCGTTGACTCGCCACTTCATGGGCTGACGTACACAACTGGTTTTATGCTCATGGTGTTCGGAGTTCCAGCGAGCCCTATAGCAATGACTGTGCTCTATCTCAAAGGCTCGCTTACCCTGCAAGAGGCCATTTGGGCCGGTATCTGGCTAAGTGGCATTGCATTGATAATAGGCGCTACACTATTTTTTATGGCGAAATACATAACGAACAAACACCACAAGGCAACTACATCATTGTAATCCGCGCTCAAAATTCGCCCAACAAGTACATTGTATTCGTT
>JASFLF010000202.1:0-6434 GCA_050118235.1 Gammaproteobacteria bacterium
ACACGCACTCAGCGCCAGCGCCCGGCTTACACCAATGAGACGCTCGCTCGGGCTGTGCGTAACGGAATCGATGCGGCGGGTAAGCCTCTCGATCCACTGATGCCACGCTTTCAGCTTGGGGATCGCGATCTCGCAGCACTTACCGCCTATTTGCGGCAGCTTGGAGCCACGTTGTCGCCCGGTTCCGATACCCACAGCCTGCGTGTCGCGACAGTGATCGCCGGGGACGTTGACCCTGTTTTGGAACGAGCGGAACTTGATGTCATTGAAACCTATATTGCTGCCCGCAACCGCGGCGGACCCCAACGCTTGCGCGGCGGGCATTTTCCTCACGATGAAAAGGAAATATTCCGTGAGTGGTCGCACGACATCTGGCGAGTCAGTGGACCGCCTGGGACCTGGCGTTCGCAGATCGAGAAACTCTATCGTAAGCAACCGGTGTTTGCGCTCATCGGCGGCCTCTCATCCGGATCATGGCAGCCGGTCCACGATTTTTGCGAGGCACAGCAGATGCCTTGCATCTTACCCGACATTGATCTGCCACCGGACGATGTCAGTGACTTTTACTCCTTTTATTTTTCCCGCGGCTTGTTTCTCGAGGCGGATATTATCGCGTCGGTGCTCAAGTCGAAAAATCTAAGCGCCAACGTTCTATCAATCGTGGACAGTGGCAACGATCGCACCATCGCGGCGGCCACTGCGTTAGAACAAGGACTCAAAAAGAGCGGCGCACAAGTTCGTACTCTGGATATACGTAGTAATACGGATCTAACGCTTGCAAAAGCTGCGGGGAATAATACCAGCGCAATTGTGCTGTGGTTAAACGCCGGCGATTTACGACAACTGGGGAAGGGAAGTCAAAGCGAGGGACCGCCGCTGTTTCTGTCAGCGAGCATACTAGATATGGATGGAAAAGGCACGAACGGGGACAAGTTACCCGCAACGCTGCGATCACGTGCGCAAGTCGTTCAGCTGACCGCGCTGCCGAACGAGCCCGATCCCGCGCAGCGACGTTATCTCGCGTGGGCCCGCGTACAAAAAGTAAAGATTCAAAAACAACGTCATCAGGCACTGGCGTATTTCGCGTGTATGGTGTTTGCGGAAGGGGTCAAACACACAGGCCTCTACCTGTCCCGCGACTACGTCCTGGACCTTCTCAATCACTCGTCGAAGCTCACCGCCTACCTGCCCCTGTATACCCGCGGCGGGATAACACCCTGGCAACGTGTACTTTCTCGGGGCGGTTACCTTATCGACCTCTCCGGTCGCTCTAAGCCTACCTGGGTCATACCATGAGAAGTAGTGGCATGAGAAGTAGTGCCATGAGAACGGGGAGCACGAACCGAGACTTGGCCCGAAATAAGTGAATTCCTGTTTGAGCTTCCGGTTAACAACATAAAAACTTGGACGGCACACTTATCACGGGTGTTGTCATGCATTGTCGTTACTTCGTGCAATTATTGCCCTAGCATAGTTCGCGGTTGACCGTAATAATCACTCCGGGCTGGTTCTCAGTCCCCCTAAAAATCATGTGCTACAAAACCCAAATGTCTATTAAAAAATTCGTGTTTCACAACAAGGCGTACAACGTAAAAAATGCACTGTATTAGTGCATTAAAATGTATTTAGTTTGTATCTTTTTATATAGGGTTTCTCTATGTTATTGAAATAAAATAATAAAAGGCCGTGATGTTGAGTGGCATAGTGATTGCTCTAGCTACGGGGTTACTGATGTAAAAAGCATAGAGAGCAGTGGGAGAGCGATTCAATGAAAGAAAAATTAGTACTAGTGGGCAATGGCATGGCGGGGATGCGCACTTTAGAAGAATTACTGAAAATTGCCCCCGATAAATACGATATCACCGTGTTTGGCGCCGAACCCTACGGTAATTACAACCGGATTCTTTTATCTCCCGTTCTGGCGGGGGAAAAAACCATTGACGACATTATGCTCAATGATGAGCAATGGTATAAAGACAACAATATTAGCCTTATTAAAGGCAAAGAAGTCATCGAAATAGACCGTATCAAGCGTAAAGTTTATGCCGACGACGGCTCCACCGCTGAGTACGATCGCTTGTTACTCGCCACCGGATCCACTCCTTTTATTATTCCCGTGCCCGGTAATGACCTCACCGGAGTTATTACGTTTCGCGACATTAATGACGTCAACAGTATGTTGGACAGTTCAAAAACCTATAAACACGCGGTAGTGATAGGTGGAGGGCTATTGGGATTGGAGGCCGCCAACGGTCTCATGAAGCAAGGCATGCACGTCACTGTAGTGCACTTGAATGACACTTTGATGGAACGCCAATTGGATTCAGTCGCCGGTGGTATGTTGCGGAAATCATTGGAGGAGCGTGGCTTAACGTTCTTGATGGCTTCCAGCACCGAGGCGATTTTGGGGGACGCCCGTGTGAAAGGCGTGCGCTTTAAAGATGGTCTTGAAATACCCGCCGATTTAGTGGTCATGGCCGTCGGCATACGTCCCAACAAAACGCTTGCGGAAAAAACCGGTTTGTATTGCGAGCGCGGCGTGATCGTTAGCGATACCATGCAAACCTACGATCCGCGCATATATTCTGTCGGGGAGTGTGTGCAGCATCGAGGCGTGGCCTACGGTTTGGTTGCGCCGCTGTTCGAGCAAGCGAAAGTGTGTGCAAACCATTTGGCACACTTGGGATATTCCCGCTACGAAGGTTCGGTCACTTCCACAAAACTGAAAGTGACTGGTATTGATTTGTTCTCCGCGGGTGATTTTCTCGGCGACGAGAGTTGTGAAAATATCGTGATGAAAGACTCCGCACGGGGTGTGTACAAAAAGATCGTATTGAAAAACAACCGTATTAAAGGCGCGGTGCTTTATGGTGATACCGTCGATGGTGCCTGGTATTTTCAATTACTGCGGGATCAAACCGACGTAAGTGACTTCCGCCAACACTTGATGTTCGGCCAGTCCCATCTAGGGGATTCCGGGCACGGCGGACAAAACGCCGCCGCGGCCATGAGTGATGATATGGAAGTGTGTGGCTGTAATGGCGTGTGTAAAGGCGACATTACCAAGGCTATTACCTCCAAAGGACTATTTACTCTGGATGACGTGCGCTCCCATACAAAAGCCTCCAGTTCCTGCGGCTCATGCACCGGGTTGGTGGAACAAATTTTAGCGACTACTTTAGGCGGTGATTATTCCGCAGCGCCCAAAGCCAAGCCCTTGTGCAAATGCACCGACTATACTCACGACGAAGTGCAAACCGCTATCAAGCAACAGAAGTTAACATCGATCAGGGCGGTGATGGATTACATGGATTGGAAAACGCCGGATGGCTGTGCCAGTTGCCGGCCGGCGCTGAATTATTACCTAATCGCTTATTGGCCGGAGCAAGTGCAAGATGATCCTCAGTCGCGGTTTATCAATGAACGCGCCCATGCGAATATTCAGAAAGACGGCACGTTTTCTGTCGTGCCGCGTATGTGGGGAGGGGTGACTACACCTGGGGAACTCAGGGCCATCGCGGATGTATACGAAAAGTTCAAGCTTAAAGAATTAAAAGTGACCGGCGGCCAACGCATCGATTTGTTTGGCGCCAAAAAAGAAGATTTACCCGCTATCTGGGCGGATTTGAACAAAGCGGGAATGGTGTCGGGACACGCCTACGGCAAAGCACTGCGTACCGTGAAAACCTGTGTCGGTAAAGAGTGGTGCCGGTTCGGCACGCAGAATTCGACCGCATTGGGCATAGAACTGGAGCGGGTAACCTGGGGTTCGTGGATGCCGCATAAATTCAAGATGGCCGTGTCCGGCTGTCCACGCAATTGTGCCGAAGCCACAATTAAAGACTTTGGCGTGGTCTGTGTTGATTCGGGTTACGAACTACACGTCGGTGGTAACGGCGGTGTTAAAGTACGTGCGACTGATTTGTTGTGCAAAGTCAGCACTGAAGCGGAGGTTATCGAATATAGCGCCGCATTTGCACAGTTATACCGCGAAAACGCCCACTATTTGGAAAGAACCGCACCGTGGTTGGAGCGCGTCGGTTTAAGCTATGTAAAACAGCAAATAGTGGAAAATTCTGAAAATCGCAAACAGTTGCACAAACGTTTTATGCAATCCCAACAGTATGCGCAGAAAGATCCCTGGGCGGAGCGGGCATCAGAGGGTGTGCAATCGCACGAATTTACGCCATTGAAACAAGTCATATAATTAGAAAGGTGTACATAAAAAGATGAGTGATTGGATAGAAGTTGGTAGTATTGATGAAATTCCTCAATTAGGTTCCCGTGTGGTTGCTACAAAGGTTGGTAATATAGCCGTATTTCGCAATGCTAAAGATGAAATTTTTGCCTTAAAAGACGAGTGTCCCCACAAAGGTGGTCCTTTGTCGCAAGGTATAGTGCACGGGCGCAGTGTCACTTGTCCGTTGCACAATTGGGTACTGGGATTGGAAGACGGCCAGGCTCAAGGACCGGACGAAGGGTGCGCCATTGTTTACCCGGTTAAACTGCATGACAATATTGTGTTTATATCCCTAAGAGCCAGTTAAGCGCCATCGGAGTAAAATCAAATAATATACCATTTGGCATGCAAAAATCGGTAAAAACCACATGCCCTTATTGCGGCGTCGGCTGCGGAATTATCGCTAACGTAGCAGGACAGGGGCAGATTACGGTCGCGGGCGACTCCGAGCACCCCGCCAATTTTGGGCGCTTATGTTCCAAAGGCGCAGCGCTGGCCGACACATTAAGCCTGGAAGGCCGGTTGTTACATCCTCAAATCGATGGTAATCGAGTCGACTGGGGAACGGCGTTAGATACCGTTAGTACACGATTCGGCCAATACATTGAGCAATTTGGTACAGATAGTGTGGCGTTTTACGTGTCGGGGCAGTTGTTGACCGAAGATTACTATGTGGCCAATAAGCTTATGAAAGGGTTTATCGGCAGCGCCAACATAGACACTAATTCGCGTTTATGCATGTCGTCTTCAGTGGCGGGGCATAAGCGGGCGTTTGGTTCCGATACGGTGCCTTGCTCCTACGAGGACCTGGAACGCGCCAAACTCATTGTGCTGGTGGGTTCCAATACAGCATGGTGCCACCCCGTATTGTTTCAAAGGATCAAGAAGGCGAAAAAGGACAACTCTGACGTACGCGTCGTTGTCATAGATCCTCGCCATACCTCGACCTGCGATATTGCCGATTTACACTTGCCATTGCGTCCAGGGACGGACAGTGTTTTATTCAATGGATTACTCAGCTATTTATACGAACAAGACGAACACAATCGTTTATTCACACAAAACTACACCCAAGGGGTGGACGAGGCGCTTGCGGCGGCCAAAGACAGTGCGCCTTCCATAGAGGCGGTAGCACAAGCCTGTGGGTTGCAACCGCAAGTTCTGGCCGAGTTTTATCGTTGGTTTGCGCAAACCGAAAAAGTAGTCACGGTGTATTCTCAGGGCGTCAACCAGTCCTCCAGTGGCACAGATAAGGTCAACGCCATCATCAATTGTCATCTACTGACCGGCAGAATTGGCCGCGCCGGCATGGGGCCTTTTTCTTTCACCGGCCAGCCGAACGCCATGGGCGGCAGGGAAGTCGGTGGCTTAGCGAATCAGCTGGCGTGCCACATGGACTTGGACAATGCCGAACATCGCGCCTTGGTAAAAGAGTTTTGGCAGGCGCCGCGAATGGCGGACACACCGGGTTTAAAAGCCGTGGATCTATTTAATGCGGTGAGTGACGGCAAAGTCAAAGCGGTGTGGATTATGGGCACTAATCCCGCAGTCAGTGTGCCCGAAGCCAAGACCGTGCGAGCGGCGTTAGAACGCTGTGAATTTGTCGTGGTATCCGATTGCATGCAACACACCGACACCACGCACTACGCCAATGTCTTGTTGCCGGCGTTAACCTGGGGCGAGAAAGACGGCATGGTGACCAATTCCGAACGGCGCATGTCACGGCAAAAAAGCTTTTTGCCGCCGCCGGGTGAAGCCAAATCCGATTGGTGGATTGTTTGTGAAGTGGCGAAACGCATGGGATACGATAATACGTTTTCTTATTCCAGTGCCTGGCAGATATTCAAAGAATATACTCAGTTAACCGGCTACAAAAATAATGGCACTCGGGACTTTGACATTGCCGCCTTAGAGGCGATGGATCAAGACGGTTACGATAATTTCCAACCCCTGCAATGGCCGGCTCGAGTCGATAGCAACGCTACAAGCGCTACAAACACTACAAACACCACCAACCGATGGCGCGGCGAAAAACGCATGTTTGCCGACGGACGGTTTTATACCGCAACTAAAAAAGCGCAATTTATTGCGATCAAGCCCCGGCCACCGGCACAGCCTGTCAGCAAAGAATTCCCTTTCATACTCAACACCGGACGCGTTCGCGATCACTGGCACACCATGACCCGGACGGCGA
>JASFLF010000203.1:0-6418 GCA_050118235.1 Gammaproteobacteria bacterium
ACCGGGACGTCTTCGGGTCGCTTGAGATTGTTGCGCACCGCATCATAGGTCGACCAGCGCGGGGTGGGGATCTCGATCACACGGGCGTAGTACAGTGCCGGGAGTGATGCGTCAAAATCGGGATCGTTCCAGGTGACCTTGAGTTCGGTGTCACCAATCGTATTGGTGTAGGTGGCCTCGTTTTCATTGACGGTGTTACCGACCGCCGGGATGTTACCGTCGCTGTCGGCCTTGCGATCGTCGGAGAGCGCGACGTTGTAAATCTTGTGCTGTGGTTTGCCGCTGTTGTCGACCCAGCCCTTGATGATCTGGATACGATCCAGGTTGGCACCATCAGGCTCCTTAATGGCATGCACGACGAGGGTTGGGGCCTTGCCTTGGGGCGCAGACGTCAGGTCGCCTCCCATTGGCACACCCTTCTCGTAGGCCTGCTTGAGCCCGTCCACAGACGCGAGGGCAATCCCGTTCATGTCAAACCCGGCGAACAGGCGTACTTTGATGCGGGGGCCGGAAGTCGCAAAAGTTTCCTTGCGCTTGATTGCCTCGAAGATCCCCTCGCGCGTATTGGCCTTCGCCCAAACGCCTGCCACACCGCCTGAGCTGAATTGACGAATCTGTTTCGCAGCGGCCGCAGTGACGCCGGGGGGTCCCTGTAAACGATGTTTCGGATCATTTTCAAAACCGAATTTGCCGGTGTAATTATCTTCTTCAATTGCCGCAGCGGAATTGTGAGTATCGCTGTCACCGATAAAGCCGTACTTGAATGGATTGCCGTTACCCTCCTGCCCCAACACCAGGCCGCGTATGAGTGCTTCGCGCACATAACCGCCTCGTTTGTGTTCCGGCGGTGTCGCAGTCGAAGCCAGAGTGTAATCCCACAGCTCGAAGGAGCCAAACTCGTCATTGGGGAACAGTGCGGGGTGCGTTTCCGAGGTGCCTTTGATCTGGGTAATTTCATAGACGGGTTCGTTACGCATCCTTGTTGCAGCGTATTCCTTATTGAGTTCGCTACCGCCATAGGATTTTCCAACCGGGAACATCAGACCATCACTGGCGTTGCCATTGTGGGGAATCGCAAGCACCTCATTGCCCATTTTCCGCTGCGCATCCATCCATTGCCACAGATCTTCAGGCTTATTCGAATCAAGCGCAGAAAAAGGCAGGTCGGGGACTTTTTTCGTGTCTTTGAAAAACACAATGCGATGCAGATTGCGCCAGTCCGGGTTGGAGGTCCACTCATAGCCTGCCATGGTTGTAAACTTGCCGGGTTCGTAGTGGCTATCTGCGATGTCGACTATTTTTTTCCAGATGGTCTTGCCCAACGCGGGGTCACCCAACATAGGATCGGGTTTGCGGTTTGAAATCCCATCCAGAATTTTGGTGTAGGCATTAAATGAGGCGGCGGGGTCATCGCCGGTAATATCTGCAGCCAGCGGATGTTTGCTCACCGGACTGTCGGCATCCCCCATTAGTGGCAATGCCCCCATATATTCAGCGTGGTCGGAAACAATGTACCAGTCCAGTGGCACTTTAATCTTAAGCGGTGTGCCATCACCGCCTCCGGGTATAGCTTCGCCCTTTGCCCATCGATAAGCTTCTTCCGGACCGGCAATGGCGCCATTAATATAGGCGTCAAATGACCATTGGGTATGAACATGCAGGTTGCCGAAGTAGACGTCCTTCGTTGGGTTCTCGGGCACCTGTATCGCAGTTGTTGCTTCAGCCGCCTTTTGTTCAGCTGCCGGCGTGGTTGAATGTTTTTCTGGTGCTACTTCAACAGCTGCTTTGTCTGCGGGCACCGCTTCTTTAGCCGTGGTTTTTTCATCCGCTGGTTTTTGTTCACAGCCACTTAGCAAGAATACAATAACTGTAAATGTAGTGGCTAAAGCCGAACGCAATAACTTACTTGGTATATTAAAAGTAACCATGCCAATTCCCTCTTTATTTTATCGCCCTGCACCTGCCCTAACACATAAAGTCCGTGTGTGTTTAAACAGATATTTTGTTCAGTATAGCAAAATCATAGTGAATGTTGATTAGTAAATATCTATCGTACTCATTTACATTTGCAAATTGATAGTGTTGATTTTTTATAATTACCTTATTAATTTTCATATCAATACTCGACACATTCCCTACAAACACTGAGTGAAAGTGAATAAACTAATATTCCAGAACTAATAAGGATCTGGGTCGCCCAAGCTAACTCATTGAATTAATATAATAATACACATCAAAAACGTTAATATTTGGCCTTAGATGCCCCTTTTTACGGCTAAAAAGAGGCATTTAAGGAAGATTCTCCAGAACGTGAGTTAGTCGATATTTTTTCTCGGTTAAGAAATGCTAACAGTTCGCGATCTGCACGTGCGTTTCAATGTACGCAATGCTTGTGAATTCCCGATTGGTGGTATTAGATTCTTCGCTGTGCTGAGAATGACAAGGGGGCTTAGAATGACATGTTGTTGATTACGCCCCTTAGAGAAAAGCGTAGTGCAATAGTTTCTAATGTTAGCGAATATTGTTCTCTGGTACGAATGGCACTTAATTAAGCAAACAACGCGTGATGTAGGGTGGATTAGGCGCGTCTTTTTGCGCCTTAATCCATGAAAACTCCACGGCGGGTTACGCAAAAAAAACGCTAACCCGCCCTACAGTGGGCTTAATTAAGTGCATTCTTCTCTGGTACCTACTTGTGTCAGTTCACCCCCGGCTATGAAAGTCCCCAAAAAATCCTCGGTTCCAAGCGCTGTAAATTTTCGATCAACCCATCGCCAGTGGGTTGACGATACGCTGAGGAAAAATAGTTTAGTACGTGAAGCTGAGTGGAGTGAAGCAGTTGCAGTAGGAAGTAAAGCCTTTATAGAAGAGACACAGCACAGTCTAGGGTTACAAAATCTAGATCGTGCCTGTCAACAATGGATGGTTTTCAGCTTAAAGAAGAGGTTGGTGAATATTTAGTGCATTTCGACAGCAAAAACGTGCAATTAACGCAAGAAAACAGCATTTTTTGGAATGAATTCAGCGAAAGTTCAACTGCTTAGCTTGGTCCCCGATTTGTCGTGATAGGTTTTGTTCACCCCGTATTACTATTTGCAGCGAGTTTTGAACTCATCCTCATCCGGCCACATTTGTGGACTTTCGCAAGGATCGTATTTCCGAAATAAACGGTTTAGATCGTCACTGTCGAACAAATCAATACACTTCATGATATCGATTTGTCCACCGGTTTTGCTTTGATAGTCTTTACTCAACCACGTCTTGATCAATTCCCCAGCCTCTATATACGCTTCAATATCCATATGCCCAAATTCCATGTAGCCATTCGCCGCTTTGTTGGTGTCAGCGGATAGTTTTTTTGCGTCACTCTCATACGCCTTGCCTATGCAACTGGCGAGCGTGAAGTAGCGGAACAGGTTTATTTCGCTTTGGTTTTTGAAACTATGCTCAGCAGCTTGGCTCGCAGAGGCGAAACAGACACTACCAAACAAAAAAACGAATCCGGCGGCTTTCATAGTGATTATCATCCAATGTCATTTGTTCTTAGTAACTGGTATAGCGTAGCATACCATAGCGGCCCGCATTCAACAGACATCACACAATCCGCTGTTTGGCATACATTGGTTTGAATACAGTAAGAGTGGGTGTAGTCGATGATCTTTCCCGGAGGTAAAAGGGCGGGCTGCCCTTTATTTAAAAGTACCTACTACTAAGTCCCTTGGCTAACTACGCTTGAAAAGGGGGCGGTACATTGTGAAAAGGGTCGAAAAGGTACATTGTATCATTCATAAACCAACGTATAGGGATAAAACAGGGGCAGGCTTGTATTATTGCATTATGGTAGTGGTAGTATTGCTTATTTACATTAATACAACAATACAAGCCTGACCCAGACCTCCCAGACCTCTACGGCTTTTTTCCATCGAACGTATCGGACTTTATCGATGTGTTGGCGTACCGGCCGCTCTGCCCTCGTTGGCAGTGGATGGGCTTGAGGTGGCGCTATTGGCCGCGCGAATTGCACTCAACCAGTCTTTTGTCAGTTGCACAAGTTTCGTGTAGTCTGCATGGCTATCATAAGGCGCGTCCATCGTCAAAACGATGGCCCTGGTTTTGATCCAGAAGACGGTGGTAGAGGATAGTATATAGTATTCGTTCGTTAGCCTTAACATCTCGACATAGCCTAATGCATCATCCGAGTCCTCTACGATACCCGCAACACTCACGTCACCCACTTTTAAAGCGGGATTAATGGCTGGAGGAGATTGTCCGCCCGCGCTGCTGACGAATGCCTTTAGCTTGGTATCGATGTCTTGTTTGCGCATTAGGTTTTTCCCCTGTTGAATCTTCTCAGGAGTCCACTCCACCGCCGGGTGACGCCTGTCGGCGTGTACGTATGCGAGCCAGTCCCCGTCAATGAAACCGGCGTGGCCCGCCTTGATCTCGGGCAAGTCAGCCTTCCAGATAAACAAAGCGAGGAGCTTGCTGTCTTCCGAAATAAGTACCTTCTCAAAATAGGGCAGTGATGCTTCGTCTGGGAACGCGACGAAGCCATCGGGTTCAGGGATAATGACACGAGTTCCTTCGACTTCGATATCAGTCAGTTTTTCAGCCCAGCAGGGCGGGCAGACAAGGATTGCAAGGAGTATGGCACGAACAACCGCATTGCGTTTTGCTTTAAGCATGACCGAAACCTCGCGGTAACCGAGTTGAAATAATTGGAGACGAAGTATAGAAGAATAAATGCCATTTTCACTCAAATCAATCGGGGCGGGCTACTTATTTAAAAGCACCTGCCTCTAAGTCCATTGGTTCAGTACGCTAAGGCCTGTAAAGGCTCAACGGCGATCAGCGAATATTGTTGAGAACGTTTTTTGCCGCCTCATGCCTCGCCTTCGAGGCCCTTTTCCACAAGCAAGGCTATTCCGAGCGTGCTGATGCGGTATTCGTCGCCGAGCGGCGTCGAGTTCGAAGGCGGCTTGCGCGATGGTCACCGGCCTGGTTGGCTAATTGGTTGCTTGATTTTCTGGTGCTTTACGGTCGAGTTCCCGAGCGGGCCTTCCTGCTGGGAATCCCGTTCGTTCTGCTAGGTCTGGTGCTATTTTGGAACGAGTGTACAATGCAGAGACGAAGTGAAGGGGAGAGTGTTCAAACGTATTCGTGTTTCTGGTTCAGCGTTGATGCGTTTCTGCCGGCGGTGGACCTGGGCATGGCTAAGCAATGGTTGCCGCGACAGGATAGGTGGTTTGCTTGCAATTATATGCGCGTAATGCACATTGCTGGATGGATTCTGGTGCCGGTGGGATTAGCCGCACTGACTGGTTTGGTGGGATGACGTGGTGTTGGTCGCTTAAGGTGAGAAAGTGCGGGTTGCCCATTAGCCTGCCTGAGTCAATAGCCTATCGCAATACCACGTTACTAATTAGTAACTTCCATAATTTCACAAGTTGCTGCATATTCATTGGGAAATTTTGCTGTTATGGGGGAACTCATGAAGAACTCGAGTTTAGTTTTATCTATTTTGGTTATTTTAGTTGGCACATTTTTATTTGCCTGTAGTGGGGATGATGGCGGGGGTGGACGTCCGTCAACCTCGGAAGATTCTATTATTGTTAAATACACCGTAGCCAACCTGCCGGACACCTTGCCTGTGAATCAACCCCTCACCAATGACTCCTGGGAGGAACATTACTGGCTTGTTGAATTTGATATCAATAAAAACGACGTGATGGACGGCGGTGATGTATCGATATACCTGGGTAATTTGAAAGAACCCGGTTCATCTCCAATGGACAAACGAGTGGTCGATTTGGATGTGTTTTTAAACGAATACGTGAGCGAAGTGGTATCAATCAATACGCAATTGACTGGCGTTGTGAGTGTCTCAGGCTCGACCATAACCCTGACAATTCCAAAAAGCGAGGGTGATACCCTGGTGAATGTCAGCAAGGATGCCCATGTCCATTTTGCCACTTTGGGCACGCCGCCAAGTGGTAGTAGTTTTGCTTCTTACGACAATTATCCCTTAGACGGCGCCGTGACCTATACGACCATACCCGCTGATGGGAAGTTTACAGATGGTGATGATTCGTTTGATATGGAGGTCAGGCATGTTGATTTATTGACGATGGAAATCGTGTTTTAATGGGTTTGGACAGTCGAAGGCTTGTATCACTTGCCGGATCGATCTTATTCAGAGGTTCCTTAACAAAATGGTGTCAATATGGAAAAACAAAGAAAAACAAGGACAGCCATCTAATGCCGAACAAAGAAATATGGGGCATTCAACGGAGATGGTCTTAGATGCGGTACTGTTCCACACGCTATTTTGGCTGACAAACACCAAACCCGGTACGGCCGCGACAGCTACAGACATTTACCTCGATCCTTATTACTAAAGGCGTAAACGGTATTAACA
>JASFLF010000204.1:0-6418 GCA_050118235.1 Gammaproteobacteria bacterium
GCGTATTCCGTCGCGCTCAATAAAAAATGGATATTATTGCTGGCACAATAATCCCGGATCACCAGGTTCTGTACGTGTTGAGGGACCCGTCCGCCCTGTATGGGCCGGCTGGAGATGTACCCACGGTAACCAAGTTGTTTAATCATTGAATTCTCCCGGTAACTGGTAACTCATTCCGATTCTAGTGGCTGCTCGCAGCGTTATGGGTTCGAAGAACTCACCGAGCTTTTTATCGGCATAAGGTGAAAAAACGCTTTTAAAACGACAGCTCAAAGACCAGAGGGTTTTGCCCTCATTGTTGATGCGATTGCCGTGCGGCAGGTTTTGGTTGAAGATCAAAAAATCGCCATAGTCCACGTCCATCCATTGCACGTCTTTTTCGATTTTCCGGAATATATCTTCACTGCTTTTACCCGCAAACTCACTGAAATTATTGTGCAGCGCCTGAGTGGGTTCTGGTGGCAATAAATACATGGACTTGGTGCGGTAACAATCCACTAATGGCAACCATAGAACTACTTCAAACGGTGAATCTCCCGACCATGCATCGGCGTGCACGGGCAACAGCGAGGTGTCATCGCCCGGCAGTTGAATGCTTAGATTCACACGCATTTGCATGGCCAACTCGTTGCCGACGACCATGTTCAAAGCATTACTAGCCAGTTGGTAGTACACCGGCCTCAGCCATTTTTCCTGGTTCATTTTTTTGATAATGTACAACCGCATTTCATTGAGTTCATGCGCTGAAATCAAGGTGTGAATATTGTTGAGAAAATCCGCCGGATTACGTATCACCGCATGCCCCAGGTGTTCCGCGGCCAGGCCGATAATCAACTCCCGGACTTTATCCAGTAAAAGCGGGCTGAATACGCTGCTTTTTACATATCCGTTGTTGATGAAATTCTCCGCCATATACTGCTCTTCGGAATCATAAAACGATGTGGGTAGATTCATAGTGTTGCCTTTTTAACAGTTACCTTGTTAATTAATGGTACGAAGTGTTTTTGCCGCCAAACTCGCGATATGGTGCGGTTCCAGTCCATGACTCGCCAGAGCGGATTTTTGCGAACCATAGTCACTGATATAGCTGTCGGGCAGGCCTAAACGCTTGATGACGGGTAAATAACCATGCATATTATCAACCAGGGCTTCCATCACGGCGCTTCCCATACCGCCAACGGTGGTATGCTCTTCCAACGTTATTACGATGTCGGCTTTTTTTGCCTGAGCTACCAGGGTTTGCACATCCAGCGGTTTTACGGTGTGCAAATTGATAACGCCACAGCCGATGCGCTCGTCGGCCAACAGATCCGCCGCCATCAAGGCACGGTGCACCATAACGCCATTGGCGATAAATAAGACTGAACCGGCTTCGCGCAGCACCGCCGCTTTGCCGATTTTACATTCCACTAAGTCGCTGGAAACAATAGGATCCTTGCCTTTGGCCAACCGTATATAGATGGGGCCCGGCCAGGTAGCGGTTTGCGGCATCAAACGTTGCATTTCGTCGGCATCGGCGGGAACCACCACCGTCATATTGGGTAAACTACGTAATATGGCGATGTCTTCCGTGGCCTGATGGGTAGGTCCCAACGGCGCATACACCAGCCCTCCGCCATTACCCACCAAACGGACCGGCAATTTGTGCAAACACACATCGATGGCGATTTGTTCATAACAGCGTCGCGTCAGGAAGGTTGCACTAGTATTGACGAAAGGAATATATCCTTCCATAGCCAATCCCGCGGCCATGCCGATAATATGTTGTTCGGTGATGCCTTCCATAAAATAGCGTTCGGGCATGTCGCGGCGGAATTCGTCCAACGTGCCCTGCCCTAAATCGGAACCGATAAACAACACGCGCGAATCGGTTTTCGCCAACTCATAGATTCCGGAAAGACAGCGCTGCCTCATGGGTACATCTCCAACGCTCGGTACATTTTTTCAATTTGTTCCGGCGAGAAATACGACTTGTGATGCCAGGCAGGATCGTTTTCAGCAAAGGGGAAGCCTTTACCTGTGACTGTGTGGCAAATTACCGCATTGGGTTTAGTGCTTTGCTGCGGGATGGCCGCGAATACTTGCTGCAATGCGTTGACATCGTGGCCATCGACTTCTTGTACGGCAAAGCCAAAGCTTTGCCATTTATCCGCCATGGGATCAAGATCCAACACTTCCTTGGTTGTGCTATAGGATTGCAGTTTGTTGTAGTCCACTACTACGGTAAGATTGCCCAACTGGTGTTTGGCAGCAGACATAGCGGCTTCCCATATAGAGCCTTCATTGATTTCGCCATCGCCGGTAATCACCACGACCTTGGACGGTCGTTTTTGCAGATTCGCCGCCAGCGCCATGCCAACGCCTATGGACAAACCATGTCCCAAGGCGCCGGTCGAGGCTTCGACGCCAGGCACTTTGTTTGCTTCGGGATTCCCGCCCAATATCGCTCCTTTCGCGCAGAAATTGCTTAACTCTTCTTGAGGAAAAAATCCCTTGTCGGCCAATATGGCATATAACGCCAAACACCCATGCCCTTTGCTCAATATACAACGGTCCCGTAGCGGCCAACGCGGATGGGCCGGATCATAATTGAGAAAACTATCGTACAGCACTCTGAGGATTTCAATGAGTGACAGGCTGGGGCCGATATGACCTCGGTCTGCCCCTTGTAACGCAGTGATGACCAGGCGACGCAGATGTTTGGAGCGCTCGTCCATGGATGTGGTGGTTGCCTTGCCTGCTGCTAGTTGAGGGATTTCAGATTGCATAAGGAATTTTTTTGTAACTGTCCATTAGCTGTAATAATGTTGGCTCCACTTTGTGCAGTTGCGCGGCCAATAATTCAGATTCGTGTTTTTCGGTCAATTTGTCGAAATGTTGGCGCTTGGCCCCGCCATCTGGTAGAAATTCGTTCAAAATAATCAGGCACCAGCGCAATCCGCACATTGGATACAGAAATTCCAATCGGATTTTCAGTTCACTGTCGTGGTAAATAGGCAACGCTCCAGTTACGAATTGCTGTTTCAATTCCCTTGCTAATTTCATTCCAGGATGCCACAAAAAATCCGCAATTAACTTTGCCGGATCATCCCAGCCGAAATATTCAAAATCCACAAATATCAGATTGCCATCCGCCCGTTTAATGGCGTTGTGAAAACCGAAACCCGACGGGCTTAAGGTCAGCTTTTCTTTGGGTACCGTTTCTGATTGAGTCTCGATCCGCCGTTTTATTGCCTTGAAAGCTTTTGGCCAGCAGTAGCCACTGCCTGGCCACGGCCAAAAAAACATGATCATGAGCGGCAATGGAGTTGTCGAAATCGATTCCTATGCGCTCGGAACTTTAGCCCACCGCATGAGCCCGTAGCGTGCGCACGAGCTACTGCCCCATGACGTGACACGTGCACGGCGCACGCGACCGCCAACGGAATGAGGACAGAGCCCACCACCCAAGGCGGCACTGGCGTAAGCCAGGTAGGCGTCGCCGGCGCCGATTTGGTCTACTACCTTTCACTTGTGCAAGTTTTTATTCAGTGGATGAATGGGAATGGTTATATAAGAAATATGGCTATCAAGGCGATTCTGAGTTTATCTATTTCGAATGAGCCTAAATATACCTTTCCAATGACGTGAACTCATATCAAATAACAAATCTACTAGCAGGTTATGAAAGTCCCTTTTAGGGAACTCAAAATTACTGATCAAGATAAGGAGGCAAGCCATCTCGCCGCTGTCGACGATGTGCTTAGCCATGGAAGATTTATTCTTGGTACGCAAGTAGAGCACTTTGAGAATAAATTGGCTCACTACTACCAAAAGGCCTATGAGATAGGCGTTGGTTCGGGTACCGATGCACTGTATATGACATTGCGCACACTAGACGTGGACCCCGGACATGAAGTAATTACCACTCCCCTCTCATGGATCGCAACGTTGAATAGTATTGTTATGACGGGAGCAACTCCTGTATTTGTCGATATAGACCGCCATTTGCATATTAATGCAAACCTCCTGGAAAACGCCATTACCAGCCGTACCAAAGCTATTGTCCCGGTGCACTTTACCGGTCAACTTTGTGACATTGAAAAAATCCTCGATATAGCCAGTCAGTACGGTGTATCCGTAATAGAAGATGCCGCACAAGCATTTGGCGCGCGCGTTGGCAACAAACCGGCCGGTACGTTCGGTGACATGGCTTGTATCAGCATGAATCCCATGAAGGTTCTTTGCTCCTATGGTGAGGCGGGGGCCGTGTTATGCGACGATGAACCAATGCGAGACAAGATTCAATCCCTACGTTACGCCGGGACTGTTAATAAGGAAGATTGCCACTATCCAACTCAGCAGGCGCAAGTTTAACCTTGGTTGAGCCGAACACTGCCGTTCATGGGCGATTGCACGAGTTATTTGATCAGTACGGTCTTCAAAAGCAAATAGACCGTATGATTACCAGTACTATCGAAGACTTTACCACCGAAGAAAAATTTGATGTGGTTATCGCGGAGGGATTTCTGAACTCAATTGATAACCGCGATAACGCATTGAAAAAAATCGCGGAGTTCGTCCGACCCGGAGGATTCCTTGTTACTTCATTTGACGATCGCTATGGGTCGCTGATTGAATACGTAAAACAAGCAATACTCTATCGCGCTTGCCAGCTTGATAACGTGACCGACATGCAAGGTGAGGCTTCGCTTGCCATGGCTGAACGTTTATTTCGCAATGGTTATAGTCGCTTATCCGCATCCAGAGCCTTCCGGGCGTGGTGGAAAGATCAGTTGGTAAATCCATATTTCATCAGCCAATACATGTGGAGTTTCCAGGAAATATTTCAAACCTTAGTGAATACCAAGATGAGCTATCATTCGTCATCTCCGCGCTGGGACATGACAGATCACTATCGTTGGTATAAGGATACTGAAAACACTGCTAGGGAGCTCGAAGATATCCTGCGACAATGGCGCAATAATCTTCTTTATATTCTTACCGGCAATCCGGTAAACGAAAATAAGTCCCTCGCGGCGCCAGACCGGGTGATAGAGGATTGCGCGCGTTTTATCGATTCCGTCAGCCGGTTTGTAGTCGACTACCCAAACCAAGCATTCAATCTGGAATTGCCCGAATCTCTATACCAATACGCCGTCGCGTCAGGCAATCGTACCGCTATACAGCTTTTTGCCGAAGTGAAAGAAATGCTAGAAGCAGCTCGACACGAAAACCTAGACACAATACTCCACGCCTATCACAAATCTGAAATATTGAAAGATACGTGGGGCACGGCCTACCACTACCTTTGCCTGATAAAGCAATGGTGAATCAAAGAATAATTTGACGACGGTGCAAATTAATCAGACTGTTACGATCGGATATATCGAATCGTGATGTATAGAATGGGATTAAACTGGGGAGGTACAACTTTCCCCTTTTCTTTCCTTTTTTATTTCGCGACGCCGCTCAGCAGCAGTTCTTTTAATTCAGGGATGCACGAGCCGCAATTGGTGCCCGCTTGTAGTAGTTTGCCGATTTGGTCGACGCTGGTGATATTGTTGGAGGCAATCGCTTCCATAATAGTTTTATCCCCTACACCAAAACACGCGCAAACGGTTTTGCCTTGTTCTTTTTGACCGGCGGGTGGTTCCCCCCTCAACAAACTGATTCGTTCGTCTTCGCTCAAACTTTCTTTCTTAAACAAACTTGCCAGCCAGTGACGGGGCGGCAAGGTGTAACTGGGGGCAATGAATATGCAGCTTTCTACGGTGTTTCCGACTAAACGCACGCCGCGGTATTGCTTGGCCGCCACATCCAGATACTCCACCCAGTTGACATCGGTTTGCGAGGCGCACAAATAGCTTCTGGCCCAGCCCGGCCAGTCGGCGGGACTTTGCTCCCCCGCCAGTTCATAACGGTAATAGCCAACACCTTGGCTCTTGACCCAATAGTTGGCGTCTATTGGTCGCAGTTCCCTTCTGGTTAATAAAAATCCGTACCAGTTTGGCTTGTACGATTCTATTTTTACCGGCGTGTGCTTGAACTCCGGTTGTCCGGATACGGGATCCAGTGCGGCGTTGACCACGGAGTCGATATTGGCGTTGCTGGCGTACTGCTGATTCCAATGCATGGGCACAAAGACGCTGCCTTTGCAATAGTCATCCGCCACTTTTGCTCTTACAATCACTTCCCCGTAGCGACTTATAATTTTCACTAATTGTCCGCTTTGTATCCGCAGTTGTTGGGCATCGCTGCTGTGCAATTCCGCATAGGGCTCCGGTGAGTGATCGTTTAGTCGGGCGGCTTTCGCCGTCCGGGTCATGGTGTGCCAGTGATCGCGAACGCGTCCGGTGTTGAGTATGAAAGGGAATTCTTTGCTGACAGGCTGTGCCGGTGGCCGGGGCTTGATCGCAATAAATTGCGCTTTTTTAGT
>JASFLF010000205.1:0-6413 GCA_050118235.1 Gammaproteobacteria bacterium
GAAAGCGTAAAGCGGAACGCCATCACTATTCCAGTGGATCCGGCTCCGGGGAAATCGATCCCGATCACAATGAGGAAGAGGAAACCAATTTCAAGGAAAATCCCTAAAGGGTTGGCATATCACTAAGTTGGCGCTATATTTAGACTTTGTCAAATAGTGAAAACGACTTTTGATATCTCTTTATGAGAGCGACCACACGTCAATTTACCCGCAAAATGACCATGCCTGGGCAATCCAAGCGCGGTGTTGGGGTTTGTTCCGGTTTAGCTCTGTCTCGCCGACTGCTACTGCCCTAAGGGCAGTGATTCTCTCTCAATTTTATCTTTTTTCGTCAGCAACTTTTGCTTTGCAATAGCTGTTTGGCACACAATACACATATTGATTTCGGAGCTAAACCATGAGTGACAAATTAATTATTTTTGATACCACGTTGCGAGACGGCGAACAGAGTCCCGGCGCATCCATGACCAAAGAAGAAAAAGTTCGTATCGCCAAGGCATTGGAAAAAATGCGCGTCGATGTCATCGAAGCCGGATTTCCCGTCGCCAGTCCAGGCGATTTTGAAGCCGTGAAAGCCGTGGCCGATGCGGTAAAAGAAAGCACGGTCTGTGGTTTGTCGCGGGCGTTGGACAAAGACATTGACCGGGCCGGCGAGGCATTGAAAGGCGCCAATTCTGCGCGAATCCATACATTCATCGCCACATCGCCCATCCACATGAAGATGAAACTTCGTATGGAACCGAACGATGTATTGGCCCAAGCTGTACACGCCGTTAAACGGGCACGCCGATACGCGGATAACGTGGAGTTTTCTCCTGAAGATGCAGGGCGCTCTGAGTTGGACTTCTTGTGCCGGGTCATTGAAGCGGTTATCGATGCCGGTGCGACCACAGTGAATATACCCGATACGGTGGGTTATAACGTGCCGCAGCAGTTCGGCAATTTGATTGGTCAATTGATCGAACGGGTTCCCAATTCCGACAAAGCGGTGTTTTCCGTGCATTGTCATAACGATCTTGGTCTTGCGGTCGCGAACTCTTTGTCTGCAGTGATGAACGGCGCTCGCCAGGTGGAATGTACCATCAATGGCTTGGGAGAACGGGCCGGCAATGCGTCTTTGGAAGAGGTAGTTATGGCGGTGCAGACGCGCCAAGACGTGTTTCCCTGTAGTGTTGCGCACATTGATAAAACCCAAATCGTGCCCACTTCGCGCTTGGTCGCCGGGATTACCGGCTTTGCCGTGCAGCCCAACAAAGCCATCGTGGGTGTCAATGCGTTTGCCCATGAATCCGGCATTCATCAGGATGGTGTATTAAAAAGCAGGGAAACTTATGAAATCATGCGCGCCGAAGATGTGGGTTGGACCACCAACCGCATGGTTTTGGGTAAACATTCCGGGCGTAACGCATTTAAGAGCCGTTTGAAAGAATTGGGTATTAGCTTTGATTCCGAAGAAGAACTTAACGAGACGTTCATGCGCTTCAAGGAATTGGCGGACAAAAAACACGAAATCTACGACGATGACTTGCAAGCGCTTGCCACCGCCACCAACTTGGATGCGGAAAATGAAAGGATCAAATTGGTAGCTCTTAAGGTCTGTTCCGAAACCGGCGAAACGCCAAACGCCGATGTTACCTTGAAGGTCGATGGCCAAGAATTACACGCCAACCATAGCGGAGGCGGACCGGTGGACGCAGCGTTTCAAGCCATCAACTCCATCGTACAAAGCGATACCGTATTGCAATTGTATTCGGTAAACAACATCACGACGGGTACTGACTCCCAAGGAGAAGTGACTGTGCGTTTGGAAAAAGCCGGGCGCATTGTCAACGGTCAGGGCGCGGATACCGATATTGTTATCGCATCAGCCAAAGCCTATGTCAATGCGCTTAATAAAGTCATGGCACCGCAAGTGCGGCAACATCCCCAGGTGTGAGCGGGATTGGTAACGGTAGCTTAATCTCATATGGCAATTAGTGAACGGCATAAACAGTATTTACACCTAATGGGCATACAGCCGTGGGAGTTGCGCCACGCGCAACCCCTCGCGGTTGAACCTGAATCCAAGCCGGAAGACATGGGCACGGTCGTCGTAGCGCCGGAAACCGCTGCCGAGCCAGCTGGTAAAATCGAAAACAGAATTGATATTGAGTTACCACCGCAAAAGCCTGCGGTGGCGACCATGGATTGGGAACAACTGCGCACCATGGTGTTGCATTGTGAGCAATGTGAGTTGCATCGAACGCGCACCCAAGCGGTGTTCGGCGTGGGCAATCAGCAAGCCCAATGGATGGTGGTGGGAGAAGCACCGGGGGCGGATGAAGACCGACAAGGAGAGCCTTTTGTTGGCCGCGCCGGGCAACTCCTAAACAATATGTTGTACGCCATCGGATTGAAACGCGAACAAGTCTACATCGCCAATGTTCTGAAATGCCGGCCGCCTAATAACCGCGATCCAAAACCGGAAGAAGTGGCCTGTTGCGAAGCGTATTTGCAGCGCCAAGTGGCTCTGATTCAGCCTAAGCTCATATTGGCAGTAGGACGGATTGCGGCGCATAATTTGCTGAAAACCGATGTCAGTCTAGGCAAATTGCGCCAGCAAACCTTTTATTACGGTGCAACGCAAACACCATTGATTGTTACCTACCATCCAGCCTATTTATTGCGTTCGCCGCGGGAAAAACGCAAAGCCTGGCAAGATTTACAGTACGCTGTGACCGTATATAAACAACAAATGTAAAAGAACTTCCATCGATGAGCGCCGTTGTCCAACAACCCGAGTATCTATCCCGACCTATGGCTGAGCCTGACCTCCAGCAAGTCATGGACATTGAAAATAGTGTCTACAAATTCCCCTGGTCCAAACAAATTTTCTGGGATTGCATGCGGGTCGGTTATAGTTGCCAGGTAGTGACCCGAGACAATGAGATTCTTGGTTATGCCGTTATGTCTTCGGGGGCCGGCGAGGCACATCTATTGAATATTTGTGTCAACCGGCAGTATCAAGGGCAAGGTGTCGGTCAATTTATGTTGCAAACAATGATCGAATTGGCCAGGGATAAAAAAGTGCATACCATTTTTCTGGAAGTGCGACCCAGTAACCGCATTGCATTGGGTATGTATCTTAAAAACGGATTTAATGAAATCGGAACCCGCAAGGATTATTATCCCGCCCAAGGCGGCAGAGAAGACGCTCTTATTCTTGCGCTTAGTCTTTTTACCGAATAATAATCCCAGAATCCGCAGTTGATCGCTCCGAGCATTATTGAGCCTTATGAAAATTCGAACAATTGTGCAGATTTTTGCACTTACTCAATGGGTGAGTCGCTACACGTTTTATGGCAGTCCCTCAAGCGCTATGGCGATGTTGCGACTTTTGCGAAGTGCTACGGTTAGCTGCAAGTCGCGCCTTGCCCTGACGCTTGAGGAACAACGATAAACCCTGTTCAACTGCAGATTCTAGGATAATGCCCGATTCAGTGAGTTCCGACTTACCCCCTGCCATTTTCTTGATGGGCCCTACGGCATCAGGAAAAACCGATCTCGCCGTGATACTTCAGCAGGAAATGCCGTGCGAAATCATCAGTGTGGATTCAGCAATGATTTACCGTGGCATGGACATTGGGACCGCCAAACCCGATGCCGAATTGCTGAACATCGCCCCGCATCGGTTGATCAATATTTGTGATCCCAGTGAATCCTATTCCGCAGAACGCTTTCGCCAGGATGCATTGCAGGAAATGGCGGATATTCACGCAAAAGGCGCTATTCCACTATTGGTGGGCGGTACATTTTTGTATTTCAGGGCATTGGAGCAAGGCTTGTCACGATTACCTTCAGCGGATGAGGGCGTAAGAGAGCGCCTGGAGCAGCAAGCTTTGACCATTGGTTGGCAGGGCATGCATGAGCGCTTGGCCCAAATTGATCCTACCGCTGCCGCACGCATTCACCCCAATGATCCTCAGCGCATTCAAAGGGCATTGGAGATATATGAAATCACCGGCTTACCCATGACTGAGCTTTTAAAAAAAGCAAAACTTGAGAGGGTAAAATCCTCGAACTTCCCTTATCATGCCGTTAAAATTATCATTTCTCCACCCGACCGAGCAGACTTATACCGCCGAATCGATCAGCGGTTCGATGACATGCTGGACGAAGGATTTATCGATGAAGTGGAAACTCTCTACCGGCGAGGTGATCTAACATTGGGTATGCCTTCTATGCGAGCCGTGGGGTACCGCCAAGTATGGCACTACCTAGACGGCACGTGGGATTATGCAACCATGCGCGACAAGGCTATGACGGCTTCCCGGCACTATGCCAAACGCCAACTGACATGGCTGCGGTCTGAAACCGGCGGCACATGGTATGATCCCTTACGTAAGAATATACATAAGGAGGTATTGAAAAAATTGAACGCTAACGTCATGTTATCAACTTGATAGAAAAAATGACTTTTAACCATTGTGCTTGTGCTATAGTTTGTTTTATTTGCGGCAGATTTGTGTATTTTTAGCGCGCGGTGCTGTATAAAGGGTGACCAAAGAGGTAAGCAGTAGTTATTGTTCGGTCGACCCCTCCTAAATAAAACACAATAAAATTGAGGAGAATAATTATGCCAAAAGGGCAATCATTACAAGACCCTTTTTTAAATGCTCTACGAAAAGAACGCATTCCGGTAGCCATTTATTTAGTTAATGGTATTAAATTACAAGGGCAAATCGATTCCTTTGACCAATTTGTGGTGTTATTAAAAAACAGTGTAAGCCAAATGGTTTACAAACATGCAATTTCCACCGTCGTACCGGCGCGAAATGTAAAACTACCCTCTACTAATGAGTCTGGTTCTGGCAGTTCATAGTCAACTATTGCGTATAGAAATCGAATCTTTAGGGGGCGTTGCCGTTGTTTGAGCGTCCCCAAACGGGTGAGCGGGCAATTCTTGTCCACGTCAATTTCCTATCCCGCGTCGATGAGGGGCAAATCGAGGAATTCCGTGAACTAGCCGGTTCAGCGGGAGCCGCTCCCGTTGCCTCAATTACCTGTTCCCGTCGATCCCCTGAGCCCAAGTATTTGATTGGCGAAGCTAAAGCCGCAGAAATTCTCGCGGCCTTGCAACAGGAAAACGCAGACTTAGTGCTGGTGAACCATGCGTTGACACCGGCGCAAGAGCGCAATCTTGAGCGCTTTTTGCAGTGTCGGGTGCTGGATCGAACCGGCCTGATACTGGATATTTTCGCTCAACGGGCCACATCCCACGAGGGTCGCCTGCAGGTGGAATTGGCGCAATTACAACATTTATCCACTCGTTTAGTCCGTGGCTGGACTCACCTTGAACGTCAAAAAGGTGGTATTGGGCTACGTGGTCCGGGGGAAACCCAATTGGAAACAGATCGCCGATTGCTGGGTGAGCGCATCAAACAACTTAAGAAGCGCCTGGAAAAAGTACGTAACAGCCGGGGACAAGGTCGGCGATCCCGCCGCAAAGCCGAAATTCCCACTGTTTCTTTAGTTGGCTACACCAACGCCGGAAAATCCACTCTATTCAATGAGTTGACTCAGTCCCAGGTGTATGCGGCAGACCAGTTGTTCGCCACATTGGATCCCACCTTGCGTCGTCTCGAATTGTCCGACGGCGACCCACTGATTCTGGCCGATACAGTCGGTTTTATCCGCCAACTCCCCCATGATCTGGTGGAAGCTTTTCGCTCTACTTTGGAAGAGACCCGTCAAGCGGATTTGTTACTACACGTAGTGGATGCCAGCCAGGAAAATTATGCAGACAATATTCACCAGGTGAATGCCGTACTCGCAGAGATTGACGCGCAGGAAGTACCACAGATCGAGATATTCAACAAAATAGACTTAGTGGAAGACATTCTGCCCCGGATTGACCGAGACGAACAGGGAAAAGCCAAACGTGTCTGGGTATCCGCGGCCAAAAACCAGGGGCTGGAACTCATATACCAAGTTTTAGAAGAATACTTTCGCAGTGATTTAGTCCGAACCTGGCTTAGCGTTGGCGCAGGGCAAGGAAAGGGGCGGGCTAAAATCTATCAGTTAGCGAATGTAATTCAGGAACAAAGCGGCGATAACGGCAACATTTTGCTGGAAGTGACTTTAGAACAAAAAGATCTGGATGTTTTGCTTCTACAATACGGTGTTTTGGATATTGGCAACATCCAAGATCAAGAAGGAAAGTTAATTAACTATTGCGGCTAGTGGCTCAGATCCCTAAAATTCGGGTTTTGCCAGTGCAGCAATCAATCTGTTCAACGTAAACACAAAAAAATGGAGTAATTGAATGGCCTGGAACGAACCGGGAGGTTCCGGAAACAAAGATCCATGGGGTGGCGGGCGCGATCAAGGCCCACCTGACTTGGACGAAGTCGTCAAAAAAATGCAAGACAAGT
>JASFLF010000206.1:0-6384 GCA_050118235.1 Gammaproteobacteria bacterium
ATTACAGGAGAGCAAACGATGTTTTGCGGGAAAATATTGCGCCAATTTATTCAGCTTACGATGTATTGATTTCGTGAATAATTCACATTTTGATCTTCAGATTTTTATGCTAGTTTTTTAGACTGCCCAACCAACTCAAGTACTTCTCTGAGCAAATTTCGACCAACAGAGGGGCAAAGCATTAGGTCAAAATGTTCCATCAAACAAAAGGTGCATGGAATACTGTCGCTCACAAACACACCCCTAAAAAGTAACAGTTTAAACTAACTCAATAATACCAAGGAGGAGAATTTCAAAATGAACGAAAAAGATTTCATCAAAGGTAAATTGTCAATTATGGCTAAGGACAAACAAAAAGGATTTGATGAGTTAGTGGAACCGTTGAGCGATATGGCACAGGAAGGGGAACAGGCGAAAAAGGTACAAATTCCTGCTGACGGTAATTGGTTTACGATTTCATTTGAAGCGATCGAAATTGCAAATGACAGATTGGTCATTTCGGCAAATCGTATAAAAAATGGGTTGGTCGTGTCCCCCTATGATCCATCTGAAATGCAGTATATAGTGGAATTTGAAGGGACGCGAGCTGCATATCTCAGAGGTTACTATAAGTCATATCACCCAATAGGCGGTTGGCCGTATATTTCTTGGGACATACGCTCATATGCCAACCATCCTTCAAGCCCTTCGACTAGAGTTTATGTTAGAGATTTTAGAGCACATACTGAAATTAAGAAATTAATTCTGGCTATGGAAAGTGTCTACGGAACAAAGAACATCGTTAATTCGTATATCAATGATAATTTGCTAAGATTTCAAAACGGTATTCGCGCCAAGAACACACCACAGGAAATCGAGAAGGCTTGGTCGAGAGGAATGATGGAAAGCTTAGGCTATAGTTATGTGGAAGCATTCGACACAAGTCACCCGACGGGAAATTGGAACGGTGTGTCGGTTCACTGGTGTAAAATGGAACAAGACCTAAGAGGAGGAGCAAGATGATGGATAAACCGTCTTTAACTCCGATTACTACAACTCCCATTACCGAACTGCCCGAGGAATCTCTTAGCGCTTTCAAACATTGGGTGTTAGACGAAGGCATGAAGCCATCAGCTGCGTTACGGAAACTTATGGAAGAATATAATCGTCCGACATTAGATTCATCCGTTCCCATTCAGTTGATTGAATTAACCTATCCCAATATTGACTTGGCCAGGCAGGGTTTTAGATTTCGGATTGTCGATTCAGCCTACCCTAATAGTGATCCTAACCAATTTAGTGATAAAGATTTTGATGAAGGCATAGATGAGTTGCTTGAGATTCCACCTGGATGGTGAGTCACATAAGATCGAAATAACTACTGAGAAGTAATTAAATGCTGTGTTAATTCTGGAATGAAACGGTAGAAATCTACTTAGCGGACAAACTATGCTTTCATGTAAACCATAATTTGGCCAAAACGGACAAACTATGGTTTCATGCACACAAATAGGATTAGTTTATGAAATGGTGGGCCCGGTAGGACTCGAACCTACGACCAAGGGATTCACTGTACCCTATTGTTTCCAATAGGAGCGGACTATCTCATCACCCTCAACCCTATGCTCACGAATTAACATGACATAAGTTGTTAGGGTGCGGGACGCTTTAACCTGTTATTAAGAGCACTTTATTCTTAGCCAGAACAGCCCTCAGGTAGTCTCTGCACCTTCCAGAAGTGTACTTCTGGCTTGGCTCAGGATTGCCATCCGCGCATACCTTTTACGGTATGCCGTTAAGGTTTCCCTGATTTCATCCCGTTCATTTCATACCTTTCGGTATGAACGCACCTTTTTGATGAGTCCCCTGCTCTAACCAACTGAGCTACAGGCCCGGAAACCCGACATTTTAGCAGTTTCTTGGGGTAAATCCAGTGGTTATTCGCGCTTCTTGTAAAAGTATTGAGCCAGCACTCGCTACGAATATTTATTTGATTATGAATATATTCATAATCTAAAATAAGAAAACCATGAGAGCGTGTCTAAACTGTAAAAAACAACTAACTGGTCGCCAAACCAAGTATTGCTCGAGGAAGTGCAAAAATCAGTACATCAACATTTATCACCAAAGCTATCAAGCCCAGCAACAAAGAGGCAGAGAAAGAAAGATTAAGCTGATTGAACTCAAGGGGATGAAATGCCAGAGATGCGGATATAGCAAGAATTTTGCTGCCCTTGAGTTTCATCATCCGGATCCCGCCCATAAAGAATTTCAGTTAGACTTAAGATCTCTTTCAAATCGAAAATGGGAGGCAGTTTTAAAAGAAGCATCAAAATGCCTCTTATTATGCTCCAATTGTCACGCCGAAGAGCACAACCCAGATTGCACCTTATAATTATCAATAATTTTAAAATGGAAAAAAATAAAGGCCCTCGCTGAGGGCCTTTATTGTGATTAGCTTTTTTCGCTGTTTAGGAAGAGGAAGGCTCTTCCGTGTCGATGAAGCTGCGCAATGGATCGCTGCGGCTGGGGTGGCGCAGTTTGCGCAACGCTTTGGCTTCGATTTGACGAATACGCTCGCGAGTAACGTCAAATTGTTTACCCACTTCTTCCAACGTGTGGTCGGTGTTCATGTCGATGCCGAACCGCATGCGCAGGACCTTGGCCTCTCTCGCCGTTAAGCTGTCCAGTACTTCCAGGGTCGCTTCGCGTAAGCCTTCGAAGGTGGCGGAGTTCACTGGTGACAGCAGGTTCTGGTCTTCGATGAAATCGCCCAGCCGTGAGTCTTCGTCATCACCGATGGGAGTTTCCATGGAGATGGGCTCTTTGGCGATTTTCAACACCTTGCGCACTTTGTCTTCGGGCATTTCCATGCGTACCGCCAGCTCCTCCGGGGTCGGTTCCCTACCCATTTCCTGGAGCATTTGCCGGGAGATACGATTGAGTTTGTTGATGGTCTCAATCATATGCACCGGTATGCGAATGGTGCGCGCCTGGTCGGCAATGGAGCGGGTGATGGCCTGGCGTATCCACCACGTGGCGTAGGTGGAGAACTTGTAGCCACGGCGGTATTCGAATTTGTCTACCGCTTTCATCAAGCCGATGTTGCCTTCTTGAATTAAGTCCAGGAATTGCAGACCACGGTTGGTGTATTTTTTCGCGATGGAAATCACCAAACGCAGGTTGGCTTCGACCATTTCTTTTTTCGCACGGCGGGCTTTGGCTTCACCGATGGACATGCGGCGGTTGATGTCTTTGATCTCACCAATGGACACACCGCTGTCTTGTTCGATGGTGACTAATTTATTTTGTGCTCGCAGGATTTCGCTTTTGAACTGTTCCAGCACGGGAGAATATTTTTCACCGGCATCGATTTGTTTTTGCAGCCAGGTTTGGTCGGTTTCGTTGTCCGGGAACGAGGTGATAAAGGCTTTACGGGGCATTTTGGCTTTGCCAACACACATTTCCATGACGACCCGCTCCTGTGAACGTACTTTGTCCACCAGGTTGCGCATGTTGTTCACTAGCTCCTCGGCGACTTTTGGTACCAGTTTGAACTGTTCGAAATTTTCCCGCAGAATTTTGTATAAGTCTTTGGATTTTTTATCCCGACCTTTTTTCTCGACATGGGTGATGTAGTCTTTATATGCGGTTCGAATCCCCTCCATTCTGGCCCGCGCAATTTCCGGGTCCGGACCTTCGTCGACGGAAACGCTGCTGCTGTCATCGTCGTCGTCATCGTCGCTGTCATCGTCCAGGTTCACGTCGACTTTGCTGTCGGCGGGTTTTTCCGCCGCCGGTGGGTTTTGTTCTTCGTCGTCATCGTGAAATCCGCTGATGACATCGCCAATGCGCAGTTCTTCGCGGTCGATTTGATCGAACACTTTCATTAATTCGACAATAGTGCCGGGGTATCGGCCTAAGGCGGAGAACACTTGGTTCACGCCGTCTTCGATTCGTTTGGCGATTTCGATTTCGCCTTCGCGGGTCAATAATTCCACAGTACCCATTTCGCGCATGTACATGCGCACCGGATCGGTGGTTCGCCCGAATTCACTGTCTACTGTGGCCAGTGCGGCCGCCGCTTCTTCGGCCGCATCATCGTCGGCCGCCACGCTTTCGGACAGCACCATGGAGTCGGCATCGGGGGCGATTTCATGTACCGCAATGCCCATGTCATTAATCATGCTTATAATGTCTTCGATCTGCGAAGGATCGACAATGTCGTTGGGCAAATGATCGTTGACCTCGCGATAAGTCAGGTAACCTTGCTCTTTTCCCTTAGCGATCAGCAACTTAAGCTGAGACTGTTGTTCTGCATTCATGCTCATATAAACATACCAACTCGTTTAAAAAATAGCCGCACAGTATACATCAATATAGCCTGTTTGGCGTAATATTTCCTTAGATTTCGATAACCTAGATTAAGTTTTGTGCTTTGCAGCAAGTATTTGCTGGAGTTCCAGTTTTTCGGCTGGGCTTAGGAGACTAAACGGTTTTTCAGTCAACTCATCAAAACGTTGTTCTAAACGTTGCTTGTAGAGGAATTCCACCGTGTCTTGGAACTCCCTATGTAGGCCCTCTTCCAGCAAATTTAAAGGTTTTGCGATTAATTTCGCTAAATACTCCCCCTCCTGCGTGCCGCGACGGCGCTCCACCAATCCGCCACTGCTTATTTGTGGATTATTTTTTATATCTTCAACCAGGGAACAAAATAATGTTGTGCCCGGCAGGTTTACTCCTGCTAACAACTCGCTATCCACCTTATCGGCTAAGCGAGTCTGTTCCAACAGCATGCGAATGGCTTTGGCGACAGGTTTTGCCACGATGAGCGGCCGGTTCTGCTGGCGCTGGCTTTGCGGTTGTGATTTTTCACTGCTGTTTGAAATGATAATTGTAGACAATTTTTCGCTGTCCATATGGACAATTTCAGCTAATTTTGCCAATAGCATCTGCTGATACACTCCGCCGGGGATTTTCCGGATTAAGGGTTTGACCCGCTCAACCAGCAACGCCCGGCTGTCAATAGTGGATAAATCCAGATTGGTTCCCAAGCCCTCCAACAAAAACTCCGATAGTGGTAACGCCGTCGCAAGCCGGCTTTGGAAACCGTCGGCGCCCTCTTTGCGCACAACGGTGTCCGGATCTTCGCCTTCCGGTAAGAATAAAAACTTGACCTGCCTGCCTTCACGGATCAGTGGCAACGCCTGAATTAGTGCTCGCCACGCGGCTTTTCTGCCCGCCCGGTCGCCATCAAAACAAAACACCACTTCACTTATTACACGAAACAACCTTTCCAAATGTTCCGCGGTGGTGGCTGTGCCTAAGGTGGCCACAACATTGCGCACCTCAAATTGGGCCAAGGAGACTACATCCATATACCCTTCGACCACGATGAGCCGTTCAAGTTGTCGCACATTTTTACGCGCTTCATATAAGCCATATAACTCCTGGCCTTTGTGAAACAGCGCATTTTCCGGGGAATTGAGGTATTTGGGGGTATCGTCGCCTACAGCCCGGCCGCCAAAGGCAATGACTCGGCCGCGCCGGTCGCGGATGGGAAACATAATGCGATTGCGAAACCGGTCATAAAAGCCACCGGCGTCTTTTTTAATGACCAGTCCGGCGTCATGCAGGACCTGAGCGCTGATACCCTTATCGCCCAGCGCTTTAATGATGCTTTCCCAACCCGGCGCGGCGTAACCGATACCAAAGTCGGCGGCTATTTGCCCGGTCAAGCCGCGGGATTTTAAATAGTCGACACTATGCGGCGAGTACTTTAATTGCTGGCGATAATATTTCGCCGCCGCTTCCATCACATCGTATAAATCGTGCCTAAGCTTGACCTGCTGATCAAGACCTTCTCGCGGTACGCTGACCCCTGCCCTGGATGCCAGTTCTTCAATAGCGTCCACGAACTCCATGCGCTCGTACTCCATCAAGAAACTAACCGCCGAACCGTGCGCACCGCAGCCAAAGCAATGGTAAAACTGTTTGTCGGGGCTGACGGTGAATGAGGGGGTTTTTTCAGTGTGAAACGGGCAACACGCGGTATATTCGCGACCCGCCCTTTTTAAGGGCACACGGCTTTCGATGACTTCGACGATATCCGTACGCGCCAAAAGATCATCGATGAACTGCTGAGGAATTCGCCCTGCCATAGCGCTAATGATATGTCTTGCGCGCACCCGGCGCTACTTAACGTCAAATTATTAAATCGACTGAGGCTAAGCAGTCGCTGGATTGGTACCAGCTTTGCGCTTTGACCGGCGCACTGGAGTGGTGGATGGGTTAGCCTAGTAAGGCTTTGACTTTTTGGCTGACCTGCCCCATGTCGGCGCGCCCCTGCACTTTAGGGCGTAACTCGTTCATTATTTTGCCCATGTCTTTCATGGATTGGGCGCC